>JBDTLL010000258.1:0-3720 GCA_039934815.1 Daejeonella sp.
GTTGAGCCTTATCCATTAAAAAGATGGGGATTTAATTCGGATTCTACGGTGCAATTAATGGTGGAAGCAGAGCGCAGAGTTTATGCAGACAGGGCAGCGTATTTGGGCGATCCTGAATATTTTAGCGTTCCTCAAAAAGAATTATTAGCGCCAAATTATTCGCTTTCGCGGATGAAAAGTTTCAATTGGAATCACGCGACAGCGAGCAACACCATTAAGGAAGGCCAGTTGGGTAAAGAAAGTGAGCAGACTACACATTTTTCAATTGTCGACAGAGAGGGAAATGCAGTATCAATTACTACTACTTTGAATGGCTCTTACGGTTCAAAAGTAATTGTGAAAGGTGCGGGATTCATATTGAATAATGAAATGGACGATTTTTCTGTGAAGCCGGGAACGCCAAATATGTACGGTTTAGTTGGTGGCGAAGCAAATTCAATTGCAGCCGGAAAAAGAATGTTAAGCTCTATGACGCCAACTATTTTGGAAAAAGACGGTAAATTATTTATGGTTGTGGGCACGCCCGGTGGTTCTACTATTATAACCTCGGTTTTTCAAACAATTGTTAATGTTATTGATTTCGACAAAAGCATGCAGGCTGCCGTAAATGCAAAGAAATTTCATCACCAGTGGTTACCCGATGAAGTGTTTATAGAAGACGATGCTTTGGATAGTTTAACGATTCAAAAACTTCAAAGCAAAGGTTATAAAATCACGCCCCGCGGAGAGATTGGCCGGGTGGATGCTATTCTTAAAACTAAATGGGGCTATTATCAGGGCGGCGCAGATCCAAGAGGCGACGATAGCAAAATGGGCTGGTAAAACCTGTTAATTAGCAATTAAACTGTAAATATATATTTCTTTATTTTTTTAAATGATGCTTGCATCCTAAAATCTAATTCGATAGATTTGTTATGCTTGCATAGTATTTTGAATGAAGCCCGAAGAAACAGTAGATTATTTTTTAAAGATTGTTTGGCAAAGTGTTGCCAATAAATATAATCAGATTGCATCCGGATACGGAATTACGCAAGCTCTGGGTTATATGCTGATCAATATCCCCGAAGAGGGAATTGCAGTCAGCCAAATTGCGGCGATGTCCGGGGTAAAATCGACCAGTTTATCGCGTATGCTAAAAAATATGGAAGATTTAGGGCTAATCTACCGTGAGGCGGACAGCGCAGATAAACGGTCAGTAAAGATTTTTTTAACTGATTTTGGTAAAGAAAAAAGTCAGATTGCCAAGGATGTAGTGAGGCATTTTAATGAATATCTAAAAGATCATATTTCTGAGCCGGAACGTCTGCAATTAACAGAAAGTCTGAAAAAAATAAACCAACTAACATTAAACTATAAACCGGAATAAATGAAACGAGTAATTAAAAAAGTAGCGGTTCTGGGTTCAGGAATAATGGGTTCCCGCATTGCCTGCCACTTTGCCAACATAGGTGTTGAAGTGTTGTTGCTGGATATTGTGCCGCGGGAATTAAGTGCTGCCGAAGAAGCCAAAGGTTTAACGCTTGAAAATAAAGGTGTGCGCAACCGGATTGTGAACACCGCTTTGGAAACTGCTGTTAAAAGTAATCCATCTCCAATATATTCTAAAAAGGTTTTGAACCTGATCTCAACCGGAAACTTTACCGACAATATGAAAGATATTGCAGGTTGCGACTGGACGATTGAGGTTGTGGTGGAAAATTTAGATATAAAAAAGAAGGTTTACGATGAAGTTGAAAAATACCGTAAGCCGGGAACATTAATTACTTCTAATACTTCCGGTATTCCCATTCATTTAATGGCAGAAGGAAGAAGCGATGATTTTCAATCCCATTTCTGCGGAACTCACTTTTTTAATCCGCCAAGATATTTAAGACTTCTGGAAATTATCCCAACGCCAAAAACCGATCAGAAAATTACAGATTTTCTGATGCATTACGGCGATAAATTTTTGGGTAAAACAACGGTCCTTTGTAAAGATACTCCTGCATTTATTGCCAATCGGGTGGGCGTTTATTCTATCATGGCCTTATTGCATCTGGTAGAAAAAATGGATCTCACGGTAGAAGAAGTAGATAAATATACTGGTCCGGCTTTGGGCCGTCCGAAATCTGCCACGTTTAGAACCACAGATGTAGTTGGTTTAGATACGATGATTAATGTGTCTAACGGGTTATACCAAAATTTACCAAATGATAAAGCGCATGATCTTTTTGAACTTCCCGGATATGTTAAAAAGATGCAGGAAAATAAATGGCTTGGAGATAAAACTCAGCAAGGCTTTTATAAGAAAGTAAAAGGTGCCGATGGCAAAAGCGAAATTTTAGCTCTTGACCTGAAAACATTTGAATACAAACCTCAGCAGAAAATTAAATCTGCAACGTTAGAAGCGACTAAAACTGTAGAAAATCTTCGTGATAGGATGAAGGTTTTTGCCAAAGGAACAGATAAAGCTGCTGAATTTTTTAGAACCTCGTTTTTTGGATTATTTGAATACGTTTCAGACCGGATTCCGGAAATCTCAGATGAGCTTTATCGTATTGATGATGCCATGCGTGCGGGTTTTGGATGGGAGTTAGGCCCGTTTGAAGTTTGGGATGCTATCGGCCTGAAAGAAGCTGTGGAAGGGATGAAGAAATATGGAAATGAGGCAGCTTCATGGGTACATGAAATGCTCGATGCTGGAAATACTTCATTCTATAAAGTTGAAAATGGGATCAGAAAATACTATGATATACCTTCAAAATCATATAAAGCAATTCCGGGCACCGATGATTTAATTATTCTCGATAATATTCGTGCAAATAAAACAGTCTGGAAAAACTCAGGTACAACAATTACAGATCTGGGCGACGGAATTTTAAACCTCGAGTTTCACACCAAAATGAATACCATTGGTGGCGAAGTAATTCAGGGAATTAACAAGGCAATTGATCTGGCGGAGAAAGATTATCGAGGTTTGGTAATTGGAAACGACGGCGCTAATTTTTCTGCCGGTGCTAATATCGGGATGATTTTTATGGCTGCTGTAGAACAGGATTGGGATGAGATAAACATCGCCATAAAAATGTTCCAAAACACTATGATGCGGGTACGATATTCAAGTATTCCGGTCGTTGCAGCCGCACACAATTTAACTTTAGGTGGAGGCTGTGAATTATGTTTACATGCCGATTTTGTTCAAACAAACGCAGAAACTTATATGGGTTTGGTAGAATTTGGTGTTGGATTAATTCCTGGTGGAGGCGGTTCTAAAGAGTTTGCATTACGTGTTTCCGATGATTTTAAAGAAGGACAAATTGAGCAAAACGCGTTGAAAGATCGTTTCTTGACAATAGCAATGGCTAAAGTTTCTACATCCGGTGTTGAGGCTTATGAATTAGGATATCTTCAAAAGGATAAATATCATATAACTATGAATCGCAGTCGCTTAATAGCGGATGCAAAAGAAAAAGCAATTGAACTTGCAGAAGCAGGATATGTAATGCCGGTTCGTAGAAATGATATTCGTGTTTTAGGAAACCAGGGTATGGGAATTGTTTATGCCGGAGCCAACTCCATGTTTGCCGGAAATTACATTTCAGAACATGATAAAAAAATCTCCGAAAAATTAGGTTACGTTTTATGTGGCGGAGATCTTTCTGCACCGACTTTGGTAACCGAACAATATCTGTTAGATCTTGAACGCGAAGTATTTTTATCGCTTTGCGGAGAGAAGAAAAC
>JBDTLL010000259.1:0-3712 GCA_039934815.1 Daejeonella sp.
TTTTAACAAGCTCCTGCCCATCAGGAGCTTGTTTCTTTTAAACCAAAACCAAAAAATCCCGCAAGAGCGGGATTAAATTTCCTAAAGTTTTATTTGCCCTCGTATTTTTGAGTAAATCTCTTAAACAATTGTTTGTGTAAATTATCTAAATCCAGGGTTTTACCGCGGATAAATGCCTGATCAACATCATTGCTCATCATATCTAAAGCATCTCCTTTGGATACAAATAAGGTTGCGTCTTTTCCAACTTCCAAGCTCCCAACGGTTTTATCAATTCCTAAAATTTTAGCTGCATTTAAAGTAATACTTGCCAAAGCCTGTTCTTTAGTTAAGCCATAGGCTGCGGCAGTGCCCGCCATAAATGGCAGGTTGCGCTGCTGCCAGTAACCATTAATGCTGATGGCAAAATTAATGCCTGCATCACTTAATATTTTGGCTTGTTTGTAAGGTAAATAAACATCCTGGTCATCACTGTTTGGTAAAGAATGCGGTTGATTAATAATTAGCGAAACCTGATTATCTTTCAAAAAACCGGTAATCAAATGCGCATCGGTTGCGCCTGCAATAATCGGCGTAATACCAATACTTTTAAAATATTTAACAGCCGCGATGATATCTTTAGAATTATCAGTTCTTACAATTAACTTTTTACTTCCGTTAAAAAGACCTTTCATCGAAGTGAAACGCGTATTATTTACTTCAGGTTTTTTTATTTCAGAATACGCTTTAGCTTCCGCGAAATATTTCTGGATTTCTGAAATTTCTTTCTGCGTATTTTCCCTTTGAGTTTCAGCTGGCGGAGCATTAAACCTGCCCGAAAGTTCAGAGCTTGGCCAGTTCATAAAAACTGCCATATCTGTTTTATAAGCTGCATCTTCCCAGTTCCAACCATCTAATTCTACAATTGATGATTCGCCCGAGATAACTCCGCCCTGCGGTACAATGTGCGCCAATAAAATACCATTGCTACGTAAAGTGTTAGGCACCTTAGAATCTGTATTGTAAGCAATTATAGAGCGTACATGTGGATTCATCATCCCAACTTCATCGTCATCATTTGTTGCTCTGATGGCTTCAATTTCTACTAAACCTAAATTGGTCATGGGAGCAATAAAGCCAGGGTAAATATGTTTGCCCGCTGCACTTATAATGTCAGTTGTGTTTGCGTTAAACCGCACTACCGATGCGTCGCCTATCGCTGTAATTTTGCCTTTTTCAAAAGTGATGTAACCGTTTTCTATAACCTGACCGGTACCGGTATGAATAGTTGCGCCAACTATGGCAATTGGTTTTTCCTGCGGCTTAGCCGGATAAACAGTTGCCTGTCCGAAACTTAGTTTGCAGAAACTCAGCAAGCCTAAAAATATAATTATGAGTTTTTTCATTATTTCTTTATTTGAATTTTATCCGTATCAAATTAATTTTCTTCCAAAGTTTCGCACTGGTACAAACTTCTGCTTTCAGAAACTGGCTTTTGAGTTGCAGCACCTTTTCCTTTAGCGTCCAGCATTTTTTGCACAAGTCTGGCTTCTTCAGTTTTAAGATTTTTCTGCTTAACAGCATCTTTTTCCAAATCCCAGTAAGCTATTCCATCTACAAAAGTTTTTTCCGCTTTAGCGTAAACTGACAGAGGATTATCAGACCATAAAACCAAATCGGCATCTTTTCCTGCTTTAATACTTCCAATGCGGTTATCTACATGCAGCATTTTTGCCGGATTTAAGGTTACCAGTTTGAAGGCTTCTTCCTGCGAAAGACCACCGTATTTAATAGATTTTGCAGCTTCCTGATTTAAACGACGAGCCATTTCAGCATCATCAGAATTGAAACCTGTTAAAACACCTACTTTACTCATAATAGCTCCGTTGTACGGGATTGCTTCGGCAACTTCATTCTTGTAAGCCCACCAATCAGAAAATGTAGAACCGGCAATTCCGCGGGCAGCCATTTTATCGGCAACTTTGTAACCTTCAAGTATGTGAGTAAATGTATTTACTTTAAAGCCCATGCTGTCTCCAACATGCATCAACATGTTAATTTCAGATTGAACATACGAGTGGCAGGTAATAAAACGCTTTTTGTTCAGAATTTCCACCAAAGCATCCAGTTCTAAATCGCGGCGTACATTATTTCCTTTTACTGCTCTGGCTGCTTCGTATTCTTTAGCACGCGTGAAAGCATCAACGTAAACTTGTTCCACACCCATTCTGGTTTGCGGAAAACGTGTTCTGGCCTGATCTCCCCAGTTACTTTGCTTCACATTTTCTCCTAATGCAAATTTGATAAATCCATCATTTCCACCGAATTTCATTTCTTCCGGATTTTTTCCCCAGCGCAGTTTTATCAATTGCGACTGTCCGCCAATTGGGTTGGCCGAACCGTGCAACAATTGCGAAGTTGTAACGCCACCTGCCAGCTGACGATAAATATTAATGTCTTCAGAATCTACAACATCACCAATTCTAACTTCTGATGTTACAGCCTGTGTGCCTTCATTTACACCTCTTGAAATAGCAATATGCGAATGCTCATCAACAATTCCAGCGGTTAAATGCTTTCCGGTTGCGTCAATAACTTTTGCATTTCCGGCATTTAGGTTTTTGCCAATTGCTTTTATCTTTCCGGATTGAATTAAAACATCTGTATTATTTAAAATTCCGTCTTTCTCATTGGTCCAAACTGTAGCATTTTTAAATAATACAGTTTCCTGTGATGGAACTTCTACATTCCCATAGGATGTAAACGGGTAAATAATTGGGCCTAATGCCAGCGTTTTTGAAGTTGAATCTGCTTTTTTAGCAGGCTCTTTAAAGGAAGTTTTGAAATCTGCATTCCATGTTCCTGTTGTTCCGTCTGCAAAAACCGCATCACCTTTTAACTTAACCGGATTTGCAGAATCTACATATCCGTTTAAGCGGATAGTTCCTTTTGGACTTTTCTTGAGGTCGAAATTTAAGCTTAACTGATCGCCGTTGCGCACCAAATTAACTTTGGCTTTTACGCTATCAACGCCTGTGCGTTCAACATTTACATCGTAAGAACCCGGCTTACCGCCTATTTTTAAGGTTAATGCGCCAACTGTGGTTAAAGTCATATCATAATCTCCGCGAAGATCTGCCACGTCCATTTTACTGGTGATGAACTGATCTCCCTGAACCCAGTTTTCATAAATAATATTGTCTTTCTCGAATAAATTTCCGGAAGTGATGATAAAGTTCGCCAGCTTTCCTTTGGTCAAACTTCCAACACGATCACTTACACCCAGCATTTCTGCAGGCGTTTGCGTCAATGCTTTTAAAGCTTGCTTTTCTGTTAAACCATATTCTATCGCTTTGCGAAGGTTCGTCCAGAAGTCGCTGCTTTTTTCTAAGCCGGCACCGGTTATCGCAAACTTAATCCCTGCTTTTTCAAATGCTGAAGGATTTGTTGGTGCCAGTTCCCAATATTTCATTTGTGCTAAAGAAACATTTCTCGCATCAGATGCATCTTCTACATCATAAGCTTTTGGAAAATTTAGCGGAACAATAAATGCTCCACCCGTGGCTTTAATATCATTGATTCTTTCGAACTCATTTCCGCCGGCTTTAAAAATAAATTGCTTGCCAAATTCGTCACCAACTTTGTCGGCTCTTAAAACATCAAGCATTTCATCAACCTCAAATACCTGCGGTAAATTCTGCTGACGGTTGAATTCCTGTAAAGAAATATTGTA
>JBDTLL010000260.1:0-3701 GCA_039934815.1 Daejeonella sp.
ATCAATCATCACTATCAACTAACGACACTGTAAATTTATCCGATACAATGGATAATTCTCAGGCCGGTAACGAATCAGTCAATCTGATTTTAGCTTCATATCTAAATTTAAAAGATGCTTTAGCGAAAGATGATAGCGAAATGGCAGCCAGCTCAGCAAAGGAAGTTGAAACTGCACTAACGTCATTTGATAAGAATTCATTAACAGCAGAACAGGCAAAAGTTTTTGATGACATTCAATCTGACGCAAAGGAACATGCTGAACATATTTCTTCTAATGGTGGAAATATCAAACATCAGCGGGAACATTTTGAAAGTTTGAGTACTGATATGTACGATCTCATTAAATCAACCGGCGCAACTGGAAAAACACTATATGTAGATCACTGCCCGATGTATAACAATAATAAAGGTGCAAACTGGATCAGCCAAACTAAAGACATCAGCAATCCGTATTTAGGAAAAGCAATGCCAGATTGCGGCGTGGTTAAAGAAGAACTAAAATAGAATGAAATCCTTGCGGATTGTATTGATTGCGTTGGTCGTCATTTTGATTTCAATTCAGTTTATAACTTCTCCGTTAAACAAATCTGACTACTTACCAGATTCGGATTTTTCGAAAATCTATTCCGTTCCCGGGGATGTCCAAATGATTTTAAAAACATCTTGTTTTGACTGCCATAGCAACAATACCCGGTATCCCTGGTATTCAAAAATTCAACCTTTTGGATGGTTATTGGCATCCCACATACGTGATGGAAAAGAAGATTTGAATTTTAATGAGTTTGGAAATTATTCTGCCCGGAGGAAAAAAAGCAAATTGAAATCTATTGGCAATGTTTTAAAAGATGGAACAATGCCTTTAAAATCCTATTTACTGCTTCATCCGGACGCCCGGTTAAGCAAACTGGAAGAGAACAAAATTAACGCCTGGCTGGAAATACTGAAAGATAGCTTAAATAGAAATGAATAAAATTTTAAAATACCTGATATTTACTTTCCTGTTAACCGGCAGTTTTATGGTTGCACAGGCCCAGCATGAGGGGCATACAATGCCGGCTTCAAAACAAATGCAGCCTGCAATCTATGTTTGTCCCATGCATCCCGAAGTCACTTCAGACCATCCGGGTAAATGCCCAAAATGTGGAATGGCATTGGTAAAGAAAAAAACTTCCGCGAAAGCGCCCGTAAAAAAAGCAGTTGTAAAACCGTCGCCTGCGAAAAAAAGGATGGTGAAAAAACCGGAATCTATTAAAACAGAATCTCTGGTTAACCCGGAAGACAAAAGGGAAGATATTAAAAAAGCTGGTCATGAGATTGAGAAACCGGGGTTGAGCTACCAACCCAAAGCGGTTCGTTACGATTTATATGTTCGGGATACGATGGTAAACTTTACCGGTAAATCCCGCAAGGCAATAGCTGTAAATGGAAGTATACCGGCGCCTGCTTTAACGTTTACAGAAGGCGATACCGCAGAAATCTATGTGCATAATGAAATGGATATGGAAACCTCTATGCACTGGCACGGCGTGTTTTTGCCCAATAGAATGGATGGTGTTCCGTACCTCACGCAGATGCCGATAAAACCACATACCACTTTTTTATACAAGTTTAAAGTTATTCAAAACGGAACCTATTGGTACCACAGTCATACCAGCGTGCAGGAGCAAAGCGGCATGTACGGCGCATTGATTTTTAACAAAGTGAATGAGTCGGATATCCCAACAATTCCATTGGTTTTAAGCGACTGGACAGATATGAATCCGCATGAAGTGGACCGCTCGCTGCATAATGCCACAGACTGGTTTGCAATAAAAAAAGGAACTACCCAGAGTTATGCGGAAGCTATTTCTAAAGGGTATCTGGCTACCAAACTGGCAAACGAGTGGAAACGGATGAGCGCTATGGATGTGAGTGATGTGTATTATGAAAAATTTCTGAGTAATGGTAAACCCGTTTTAGAACGCAATGAATTTAAAGCAGGCGACCGTGTCAGACTTCGAATTGTAGACGGCGGAGCTTCAACTTATTTCTGGTTAAAATGGTCGGGAGGGAAAATTTCTGTGGTTGCCAACGATGGAAACGATGTGGTGCCTGTAGAAGTAGATCGCTTATTAATTGCGCCTTCCGAAACCTACGATGTCATCGTAACCATCCCCGAAAATATGAGTTATGAATTTTTGGCTACGGCCGAAGATCGTACAGCATCAACCTCGCTTTGGTTAGGTAGCGGTATGAAAATGCCTGCAAAGCGACTTCCAAAATTGAAATATTTTGAGGGGATGAAAATGATGAACGGCATGATGAAAATGAATGGCGACATGGAGCCGATGGGGATGGAGATGAGTAATCAGCAAATGGATATGAATACGGTGATGTATCCGGAAATTACCGGTGAGGAAGAAAGTAAAAATGAAAAATTGCCGGTGCCTCATGATCAGATGGTGATGGAAAAAGATTCAGCGAAAGCAAATGATATGAAAGGTCATGATATGGCGGGAATGAATATGGCCGCTGAGGATGGCGATATAGTTACGCTGAATTACGGCATGCTTCGTTCGCCGGAAAAAACCACCTTGCGGGAAGGCCCGGAGCGAGTTTTGAAATTTGAACTGACCGGAAACATGAACCGTTATGTTTGGACGTTAGATAATAAAACGGTTTCTGAGTCGGATAAAATTCTAATCAACAAGGGCGAGAACGTAAAGATTATACTTTACAATAATTCCATGATGCGTCATCCGATGCATTTGCATGGTCATGATTTTAGAGTGCTGAACGGCCAGGGCGAAAATGCGCCATTGAAAAATGTGCTGGACATAATGCCTATGGAAACCGACACACTGGAATTTGCAGCGACAGAAAGCGGCGACTGGTTTTTCCATTGCCACATTTTATACCATATGATGAGCGGAATGGGACGCGTATTTTCATACCAGAATTCACCACCAAACCCGGAGATTCCGGATGCTGCTTTTGCGCTTAAAAAACTAAAAGCCGACGACCGAATGATTCACCCAATGGCAAATATTGGTTTGGAAAGTAACGGAAGCGACGGTGTTTTGATGCTTGCCAATACACGTTATAGTTTTTCTACAACCTGGCGCATCGGTCTTAAAGCGGAACATGGTATTGAAAGTGAAACTTATTTTGGTAGGTACATTGGTAAAATGCAATGGCTTTATCCTTTCATCGGTTTTGATTATCATCACAACGAAATGGCTAATGATAGGGAAAAAAACCTTTTCGGCCAATTGAGCAATCAGAATAACCGGAAAGCGTTTGTGGCAGGTTTCCAGTATACATTGCCCATGCTTTTTGTTGCCGAAGCAAGAGCAGACAGTAAAGGTAAATTTCGTTTCCAGTTAATGCGTGAAGACATTCCGGTAAGCAGTCGCTTGCGCTTAAATATTATGGGAAATACAGACAAAGAATATATGGGCGGACTGCGTTATATTTTAACCAAATACATATCACTTTCTACGCATTACGACAGTGATATGGGTTACGGGGGCGGACTGACCATCACTTATTAAAATACATTTCAGCTTTGGCTGATTTGATCAAAAAGGGCAGAGGAATCTGCCCTTTTTTTGTTGGTTTTTTTTGTGATTTTACCGTTCACTCAATAAAAGGTACCGTTCACCCTTTTTTAATTGAGATAAAGAATTAATTGTTGATATTGAAGTGAAGTTTGGTGAA
>JBDTLL010000261.1:0-3646 GCA_039934815.1 Daejeonella sp.
ACCGGATCAAGCCGGATATCTTTCCCAATAAACAATTCAAATTCAATTGGCGAAATCTCACCAAGGCCTTTAAATCTTGTTATTTCAGGCTTATTACCCAACTTATGTATAGCTCTTTGCCTTTCTTCATCGCTATAGCAATAAATGGTTTCTTTTTTATTACGTACCCGGAACAAAGGTGTTTGCAGAATAGAAACATGTCCTGCTTTTACCAGATCCGGAAAAAATTGAAGAAAAAATGTCATCAATAATAAGCGAATGTGCATTCCATCAACGTCGGCATCCGTTGCTATAACTATATTATTGTAACGCAAATTATCCAACCCGTCTTCAATATTTAAGGCATGCTGAAGGAGGTTAAATTCTTCGTTTTCGTAAACTACTTTTTTTGTTAAGCCAAAACAGTTCAAAGGTTTTCCTTTTAAACTGAAAACCGCCTGTGTCATCACGTCGCGAGATTTTGTTATCGAACCACTTGCAGAGTCTCCCTCGGTAATAAATAAAGTAGTATCCTGATGGCGTTCATTTTTATCTTCAAAATGAATCTTGCAGTCGCGAAGTTTTTTATTATGGAGCGATGCTTTTTTGGCCCTTTCATTCGCCAACTTTTTAATTCCGGCAATATCTTTCCGTTCCCGCTCAGATTGCAGAATTCTTTTCAACAAGGCATCGGCATCCGCCGGATGTTTATGCAAATAATCATCCAGAGCTTTTTTAACAAAATCGTTGATAAAAGTTCTAACGGATGGCCCGTCAGGACCAATATTCTGAGAACCTAGCTTTGTTTTAGTTTGTGATTCAAAAACCGGTTCCTGCACCCGGATGGAAATTGCAGACACAATAGAACCGCGTACATCCGAGGCATCGAATTCCTTTTTATAATATTCCCGAATTGTTTTTACAACTGCTTCACGAAATGCGCTTTGATGGGTTCCGCCCTGGGTTGTATGCTGGCCGTTTACAAACGAATAATATTCTTCGCCATATTGCTGACCATGCGTCATCGCAATTTCTATATCTTCGCCTTTCAGATGAATAATTGGATATCGAATAGTTTCTGTATCCGTATTTCGCGTAAGCAAATCATACAAGCCACGCTCTGAAAAGAATTTTTTGCCATTAAAGTTGATGGTTAAACCCGCATTCAGAAAAACGTAATTCCAGATCATGCTTTCAACAAATTCCGGTATAAAGCGGTAATGTCTAAAAATCGTTTCATCGGGATAAAACGTAACCGCAGTACCGTTACGTTGTGTTGTCTCCGTTTCCGGAAGGTCACTTATTAATTCACCCTGTTTAAATTCAGCTTTCTTGGTTTTGTTATCACGATAAGATTGCACCACAAAATTGGTTGACAATGCGTTTACAGCCTTGGTACCAACTCCGTTTAATCCTACAGATTTCTGAAAGGCTTTAGAATCATATTTACCACCTGTATTGATTTTCGACACACAATCAATCACTTTTCCTAGCGGGATTCCGCGGCCATAATCGCGAATGGAAACTTTATGATCAGTAATATTTATATCAATAGTGCGCCCGGCACCCATCACAAATTCGTCAATTGAGTTATCTGCAATTTCCTTTAACAAAACATAAATTCCATCATCGTATGCCGAACCGTCGCCCAGCTTACCGATATACATTCCAGGTCTTAGACGTATGTGTTCTTTCCAGTCTAGCGACCTGATACTATCCTCACTATAATTAATATCTGCCATCGTAATTGTTAATGTTGCAAAACTAAAATTTTAGAAAGTGTAATATATTTTAAACTTTCAACATTTGCACTTTAAATACTAATAAGTACATTTTTTGACCAGGAGTATTTAATTTGTATTCATCAATATATGATGGATGAACTTTAATTAAATCAATATTTTTATTTTATACTACTGATAATCAGATATTATGAAAATATTTTAAGAGCTAAAAAAATTTTGGCACATTATTAGAATACATGTTTTTATCAACCAAGAAAAAAAATGATAACTAACGGAAAACAACAACAACCTGAGCCTTCTAAACAGAAAGAAGGGAAAGACTGGGAAAATCCTGTTAATCCGGAAGGAGCCGAAGATCAGCGTGAGAAGGAACAAATAGAAAGACAAAAAGAAGAAGCTGAAAGACGGAATGAAAATTTAACTGACAAAGAAATTTAAATTATAAACAACCTAAACCTTATTATCATGAACAACATAGAAACTTTAGCAACCGAAAAATTAATCAGAAAATTTGACAATCAGTTATTAGATCTTTTATCTGCTGAATTACGTTCCGTAAAATACAGCAAGACAAAAACTTTATCTACTGAAGTTATTGCAGCATAACAAGCCTCTACCTATAAAACACAATTAAAAAGAGCTTTTCCAAATTTGGAAAGCTCTTTTTTTTTACAATTTTATCTTCCAAAATCATCCTGTACACGTACAATATCATCTTCATTTGAAGGATTTTCACTATCTGTATGCTGCCATATTTCGGACAGAATTCCCCAGCCATCCAAACCTACCAGACGATGACGCTCTCCTTGTTTTAGTTTGATTACATCTCCAGGTTTGTGCGTTACCACTTCGCCTTCTACATTTGTCAAGCTTCTAACAACTCCAACTTCACCTTTAATAACCTGCCATATTTCAGCTCTGCGATGATGATACTGCCATGAAAGTCGCTTATGTGGAGCAACTATTAAAATTTTGGGGCTTAGTTTACCCGAAATCTTAAGTTCATTGGTGTCGATACCGCTAAAGTATTCATCTGCAAATTTCTGCGCTTCATCCTCTTCGATTACTAAAAAGCCACCCCATGGTCTGGAATCATCCTTGCTTTTTACCTTAATATTTTTTTCAGCTAACTGACTTTCAACTTCCTGAAAAACATCTTCTTTTTTTTCTTCCGGATTCATTCTACAATAATTAAAACCGAAGTTAATAAAAAAGGGGTTACAATTGATTGTAACCCCTTCGGCATAGATAGATAAGTTTTATTATAATGATGGGCAACCGAAACCGCACGTTTCGAATATTCCACAACCTGTGTTTTTACCAGACTTGTAAACTGCCAGAACACTTGATTTTGCAACCGCTTTGTTTAAAACAATTTTATAGTAAGAAACAGCGCTTCCAGCAGTTCCTAAATTAAACTTGAAAATACTATTGTTATAGCAGTCCTGACTTTTATCTTGTTTGAAAGCAACTTCGTTTGCAGTCCAGGTATTACCATTAGTACTAACAGAAGAACTAACGATATCAGAAGTAGTTACGCAAGTACCTAAATCAATATCCCAGTGACTTAAGTCTTGAACAGTACCATTCGAACCATTTCCAGGGTGGAAATTTTGCACTGTCCACACCCATTCCCAACCAGCGTCAGTCTTTGTAACACTTGCTAAACGAACTGCATAAGGGCTGGATGCAGAAACAGACGACTCACCTGCTCCCATTTGAATTTCTTTAACACATTCGCTCATCGCGATTTCGTTTTTAGCGATTTCTGGTGCCTGATCTTTGATACAGCTAGAGAAAGTAAAAGCAGCAATGGCCACGCAAAAAACTGCAGATTTTGTAAGTAATGTTTTCATAATTTTTCTTTAAGTAAGTAGTAGATATATAAGTGATTTTTTAAATAATGAATAAACTTACTTCAA
>JBDTLL010000262.1:0-3643 GCA_039934815.1 Daejeonella sp.
AATCTAAACTGGCTCCAAATGCTAAACCTCCTCCATTTGCCAATGAATTTTCGTCACGCATATAATCTAATTCTTTGGCATCGACACCTAAAATACTAGCGACCTGCGCTGGTGGTGGCGGACTTCCGGGAAGTACTGTTCCTGCCATAAAATAGCTTGTTGTTTTTAAGTACATTCCTGCAAATCCTATTTTTACACCACATCTGTCATCTGGTGTTCCCATATACATGTACCAATCTTTTGGGTCTTTATGAAAAACTCCCCAAATGGCTCTTCCTCCTTCTCCTGTTCCTGACAGAAAATTTCCTGGTGTATTAATATATACATCTGTTGTAGCATGCATCGAATTATTTTCAAAATCAAATTCTACTGCTGCTGCCATTTTGATACCTACTTTGGCTGATAAATCTCCAGGAATTGATTCTTTTGCTGCAGGAATGTATTTACTGGCAAAAGAACCTTTAAGATCATTGTCGGTTATGCCCATAAAACTTTTCTTTGCAGTAACATTAGATGTTACTTTAGTCATTAAGTCGGTTACATTTTTAAGTCCCGGTATTGAAGCCATAACATTTGCTTTCCCAAAAATCGCCAGTCTGTTTATTCCTCCTTTTGAGTTAAAAGCAATCTCAAAACCTGCTTCACCGTCACAAACACTTTCTGAACCAATATTAAAATAAATAAGGGCTTTAATTCCTAAGCTTATTTTTTCATCAGGTGTATAACTCAATCCTGATGGCGAAAAATCTCCAATAGCTACATCAGGATTTCGATGCATTTTATAATAGGCACCTCCACCAAAACCGGTAATCATAAATGGTGCAGGGACTGGCGGCCATTTTACTGCGGCATCAAAATACCAATATCTAAAAGTAGTACGACCAAAAATAGCTTTTGCTTTTACATTGACCACTTTTGCAACATCTACTTCCAATTCTGCACTAAATCCGTTTCCATATACAGGATCTTTCTCAATTAAGAGAAGACTTCCTTTTATGGTTAATCCGCTAAATTTACAGTCAATACTAATGGCTGATAAATCTAATCCGTCATACTTACTTCGCTGCCTGTAACCGTCGTCATACATTTTGCCTTTTATCCCTATTCGGGCTGTGGCTCCGGCTCCTACACTTTCCATAAGGTTAATCCCTAAATCAAAATCGATTCGAGAATTATCTCCGTTAATGGCAACATTTATATTACCAATCGAAACCGGGAAATTACCAAAGGAAACGGTGCCTTTATACCCCATATTTCGGACAGAAATTATAGGCGAAACAGTTTGCAATTGCAGATTTTCAAATGAAATTCCTTTAAAATCAACTGTCTTCTTTCCTTCTACTTCTTTGTCATCTGAGGCTCCTTTATTGGTACCAATAGAAACTGTTCCGTTTAAATTGGCTTTTGGTAAAAATTTCCCGTTTACTAATTTTAATTCAACAGAACTATTAGGTAATAGCAAAGCCCTTGCTTTCCAGATATCAAACGATATGGAATCTTTTGTTACAACAATTAATTGCTGCTCCTCCATGGATATAAAACCATTATATTCTAAGCCCGCTCTGTTTGTTTGAGCAGGTTTAGCAGGAGTTGTTGCTGTAGCTGCTGCCCCAGTAGCTGCGGGAGTTGGTGTTGCAGTCGATGCAGTTTCTTTTTTCTCTGTTGCCTTACTTATAGGTAAAAGAATCTGACCGCTTAAATTTGCTTTTACAAAAGTATTTGCTGCAATAGTTACATCAATATGATCTAAGGAATATGCCCATGATTTTTCCTGACTTGTTATACCGCGATCCAGTGGGAAAACATTATCTGCATAAAAAGTACCCGAAACTCCAAATTTATCTATGATAAGATTTTGTGCTCCTACATGAAGTCTTTCTTTACTTGACGCAATATCTGTTGTTTGAAATTCTTTGGGAAGACCAACGTCAAAAGTCTGAATAAATACTCCTTTCCATGCTTCCTGTGTTGGTACTAAAAGTGCATTTTTTGCATAATACTCGGGAAAAACTACTGTTGGATCATTTTTTAAATCACTTAAATCCAATACTGCATTACTAACCAGAAATTGGAAATTACCCTCAAAGTCTTTTCCGTTTCGTTTGTCTTTTAAAGTAAAAGGCTGCAAACTTACATTGACCAAAATATCATTCCAGCTACTTGCAGTAAAACTAAAATCACCCCTTACTCTATTAGGTATCGGAACCGTTTTTCCGTTATAGTAGGTTTTAGGAACTGTTAGTTTTGCTTCGTCTACCGTTTTTGTTAACGGGTCAATTGGCAATATTAAATTTCTTGAAAATTCTACTGCTCCTGAAATTTTCATTTCCTTAAAACCATCGCAGTCAATTTTAACATACGTCAGGTCTTTGACATCTCCTGTTGCCATATCAAAACCACCATAAAGTGATACCTGCCATTTGTTATCGCTAAACGGAATGTCGACATTGCCTAATAATACTAATTTGGCTTCTCCTATAATTCCTCCCTGATGAGATAATTGTACATTATCTGCACCAAAAAACAATTGCATGGGTTGCCCGTTTTTATCTTTTTGCGGAATATCAACTCTGCAAAAAACAGTCAAAGTGGTATATTCCGGTGAAAAAACAGCTTTTGTAATCCCTATGGAATATTGAACATTGCTTATTGTTTTACGAATCCCTATTGGTAACTCTACCAAATCCTGATTCGAAAATTTATCTACCCAACGGTCAGCGGCTTCGATCTTTTCAATAGAACTCGCAGCGACACCTATTTCTTTGGGCGGTGCAATATCCTGTCCATAAGAAAAAGCAACCGAAAGCATGATAAACAATACCGCTAAATGTATTTTGTAAAACTTTTTCATAAGCAAATAATCCTGTTTTTTTGTAAAATAAAGCATAGTAACTTTTTTATATTTTATCCCAACTATTTTTGAAACGATCTAAGAATTCTTTTTTTTATTTCAAGAATTATACTTTGTGATCATTAATTATTCTTTAAATATTTAAATTCAACCTCATCATCTTTGACATTTTTAATGGCTAAATCATGATAATACGGAATTAGTTTTATTTTTAATTCTTCTACTATTTCTGTATCTGTTTTTTTGTCTTTCATCATTTTAAAGAAGTGGCTTAACTCCTGATTATTAAAATTTGAAAAGTTTTCATTTTTATGAATTTCATCTGCAGATGTATTCGCAAGGATCGAAATTTCATTAATCATCCATCGATGCACTAATAAAGGCTGTAACTTTTTATTTTTTCTTTCGACTAATTTTAAATAAGAATTATAGCTGGTTTTATTGGTCACATCCTGTTCATTTACGCCGTGCATTTTGTGTTTATTCACTCTTCCTAATGCCATGACATAATCATTTTCGAATCCTTCATCTTTTCGAATCATATCTTCTCGTAGACTTTGTACTGTTTCCAGGATATATTTGTTATATCGGTCTAAAATATCATTATTTAAATCGTACGCTTTTAAATAATCTAAAGCTTTTTCTTCAAAACTTTTATCATCCGGAGTCAGGGTTGTAAGGGTCAATAAATGTTGCAATTCATCTGAATCTTCTTTTGGCATTGGTCGTAATGCAAGCTGGAGGTCCTGTAATTGTTTTATGATTTCATTTCTTGTTCCTTCGTACGTTTTG
>JBDTLL010000263.1:0-3633 GCA_039934815.1 Daejeonella sp.
AGAACCTAAAGACCCGGATCTTCGGGATATTCAAAAGCCTTTAGCTGGTAATTATTCTGTAAAAGATTCTACCATAAACTTCAAACCGGCACAACAATTTAAAAAAGGAGAGGCTTATTTCGTACAATGTTACGCCCGTAAAATCTACGTAGCTCCTCAGGATTTTATTAGAGAACATCATTTGCCTTCAAAAAATTCTTTTCAGGAAGTAGTTTTTAAGTTTTAATTCTGTCTGCAGTTAAATTTAAGGGTAGATTATAATTGTCAGGGTGGTCCGCCAAATTATAATTTTAAGAGCCTTTTTGTAATAATTATTTCCAAATCAGCACTTTGCAGCTTACATAAATTTATCTATATTTGCACCAATCTAAGGAGAGGGGACACGTTGTCCCCTCTTTTTTTTACCTGTCGGTTTTAAACCGCGATAGAAAGCAAGTATGGATATAGAAAAACGGGTAATTGAATTAGTTGAAGAAAAGATTGCAGATCGCCCCGAGTTATTTATCGTTGATGTTAAAATGCATTCAAGTGGTTTGCTTACCATTTTAATTGATGGAGATCATGGAATTGGAATTCAGGATTGTGCGATGATAAGTCGTCATGTTGGTTTTCATTTAGAAGAAGAAAACACCATCGAGCAAGCATATCATCTTGAAGTATCTTCTCCTGGTATTGATTTTCCGTTAAAATCTGAAAGACAATACAATAAAAACATCAATCGGACAGTAAATGTTAAGATGGTTGATGGAACTAATAAAGAAGGTAAATTACTGCAGGTGGATGATAAGGGAATAACTGTAGAAGAAAATATAAAAGAAAAAGGAAAGAAAGCACAGCTGGTTGAAAATTTCATCCCATTTGATCAGATAGCTGAAACTAAAGTGTTAATTTCATTTAAGTAGAACAATGAGCAATATAAATTTAATCGATTCCTTCCAGGAGTTTAAAGACTTTAAAAATATTGACCGTCCGACGGTTATTAGTGTTTTGGAAGAAGTGTTCCGTAGCATGTTGCGTAAGAGATACGGTACGGATGAAAATTGTGACGTAATTGTAAATCCGGATAACGGAGATTTAGAGATCTGGCGTACACGGACGGTTATGGAAGACGGTTTTTCTGAAGACGATGATCTGGAAATTGAATTAGCTGACGCAGTTAAAATTGATCCTGAATTAGAAGTTGGAGATGATTTTATCGAGCAGATTACTTTAGAGAGCTTTGGTCGTCGTGCTATTTTAGCAGCTCGCCAAACGCTGGTTTCTAAGGTACTGGAATTAGAGAAAGATGAAATTTTCAAAAAATATAAAGATCGCGTAGGCGAAATTGTAACTGGTGAAGTTTACCAGGTTTGGAAAAAAGAAACATTGGTTCTTGATGATGAGGGCAATGAATTATTGCTTCCAAAAACAGAGCAGATCCCTGCAGATTATTTCAAAAAAGGAGATTCCGTTCGTGCCATTATCTCTAAAGTGGATATGGTGAACAGTAATCCAAAAATTATTATTTCACGTACTGCTCCGGAGTTTTTACAGCGTTTGTTCGAAATGGAAGTTCCTGAAATTTTTGATGGCTTAATTACCATTAAGAAAATTGTTAGAGAGCCAGGAGAGAGAGCAAAAGTTGCTGTAGAATCTTACGATGATCGTATTGATCCGGTAGGTGCATGCGTTGGAATGAAAGGTTCTCGTATTCACGGGATAGTTCGTGAATTAAAGAATGAGAATATTGATGTTATCAATTTCACCAATAATATTTCGTTATATATTCAGAGAGCTTTAAGTCCGGCAAAAATTACAAGTATTAAGCTGGATGATGAAGAAAAGCGTGCAGCGGTATATTTGAAGCCTGATCAGGTTTCATTAGCTATCGGACGGGGTGGACATAACATTAAACTGGCTGGTAAGTTAACCGGTTATGAAATAGATGTTTATCGCGAAGCACAAGAGGATGATGAAGATGTGGATATTGAAGAATTCTCTGATGAAATTGAAGGTTGGATTATTGATGAGTTTAAAAAGATTGGTTTAGATACGGCCAAATCTATTTTAGAACTTACTACTGATGAGCTTGTCAAACGGACAGATCTGGAAGAAAATACAGTGAAAGACGTTCTTGACATCCTGAAGTCAGAGTTTGAATAGGGTTACATTTTATAGGTTTTTAGAATTAAGTACAGAGGTTGTTACGAAACCCAATTTTCAAAACGTATAAGATGAGTTAAAAAACGTATTTTTGTATAAAATAAGCGAGGTTAAAGAATAAATGTCAGAAGGTAAAAGCACAAATTTACTTAAAGCTGCAAAAGAGCTGAATATTGGATTATCTACAGCGGTTGAGTTTTTAGGAAAAAAAGGTCACCAGGTTGAGGCCCGGCCTAATACTAAACTCACCGATGAGATGTATGATGTTCTTTTGAAAGAGTTTCAAGGTGATAAAATAGTTAAGGAAGAAGCCAAACAAATTGTTATTGGCAAAATCCGTCGCGACGAAGCACCGGTTACTCCAGAAAGAACAGAACCGCAGCGTTCTAAGGAATTTGAACAGGAGGAAATCCTGATTAAGAACGTGAATAGTTTTAATCCACCAGCACCAGAAAAGCCTAAGACAGAAACTTCTGAGCCAGAAAAACCGGCTGTGGAAGAGGGTTCTTTGCCGGGTGTTAAGGTGGTTGGAAAGATCAATTTAGATGATCTTAACTCCAAAACTCGACCAGAGAAAAAAGCTCCCGAAGTGGAGAAAGCTCCCGAAGTTGTTCCTGAAACACCTAAAGTTGAAACTCCAAAAGCTCCTGAACCAGTTAAGGTTGAAGAGCCTAAACCGGTTGTAGCCGAAAAAGCTCCGGAGCCTAAAGAAGATAAAAAAGTTGAAGTTCCGGCGGCAGAGGTTAAACCTGCAGAGCCCGTTGCTGAAGTTAAGAATACAGTTCCAGAAGTTAAAGCTCCAAAACCTGTTCAGGAAAAGCCAAAAGCACCTGAAGTTAAAGCCGAAGCGAAACCTAAGGACGAAGAAGCTGCAACTAACGGAAAGCCTGAACTATTCAGAACTAAAACAGATAGATTAACGGGGCCAAACGTAATTGGTAAGATTGAGTTACCAACTCAACCTGCACGCCGCGGACAACCAGTTGCATCATCTTCAAATGTTGCAGGTGGAGACCACAAACGTAAGCGTAAACGTAAAGATCATCCAACAGGTTCAAATCCGGGTACACCGGGTCAAAGCAGACCTGCACCGGGCGCACCAAATGCGGCTCCGGGTACACGTCAGCCTTATCGCGGAAACGCAGGCGGACCAAACAGCCGTCCGGCAGCTGGCGGAGGTCGTGCTGATTTCAGAAATAAATCTAGAACACCTGATGGTCCTAAAGCAGAACCAACAGATAAAGAAATACAAGATCAGATCAAAGCAACTTTAGCTCGTTTGAGCGGTGCCGGTAAGTCTGGTAAATTTGCGCAGCGTGCAAAATTACGTCGTCAGAAACGTGATGATGTTGCCCAAACAGCAGAAGATGCTGCAATGGAATTAGAATTACAATCTAAAACCATTAAAGTTACCGAGTTTGTTACTGCAAACGAACTGGCAAGTATGCTTGATGTTCCGGTAACGCAAATTATTTCTACTTGTATGAGTTT
>JBDTLL010000264.1:0-3630 GCA_039934815.1 Daejeonella sp.
AAGAAAAAGGCTATAAGTTTTTACCCTTATAGCCACTGAGAGTGTTAAAATAAAAATATTTTTTTCGTCGTGTTTCTCAGAACAAAATCTGTCTGACTAAGCAAGGCACTAAGACCAAATCTACCCAACTTGCATTCGACAATGCTTTTCATTTTTGATTTCTATTGAAGAAATTTCCGGGTAAACAGCTGGTTTATCTTTTCAATTTTTCTGCCAGCTGTTAACCAGGAACTAATCATTAAAATTCATTACAAATATAATTAGGGAGATTTACATTCACCTGTGACAAATATCACAAAATCACTTTCCAGACCGAATTCTGCTTAAAGTTTCCCTGGTAACTCCCAAAAACGTTGCTATTTGTTCTGTAGAGGCATTATTAAAAACCGCGGGAAACCTGGCCCGCATAATAGAGTATTTTTCTTTGGCTGACAATTTCCGAAGGATCATTGCCCTTTCTTCACTTTCAATATGCGATTGCTGCAACATTCCCTGCATAATTTTATGCAGTTCAGGAAAATCCAGATAAATTTTATCCATTTCCTGTTTAGAAATCACAAGCGCCGTGCTGTCACATAAAACATCTATATATTCAAAAGATGGTTTTTGAGAGAAAAAAGAATAATAAGAAATGGCAACAGATTTAGGAAGAATAAACCTGTTGGTTACTTCTTTGCCTTTAATTAAGTAATAAAGCCGGGCCAGACCCTTTACCATAAAGTACGCATTGCTGCAAACTTCCCCCTCAGAAAGTAAAATCTCGCCCTTTTTAATTACAACCTGTTTAAAACTTTTTTTAAAAGCTTTTTTTAAGCCATCACTTAAAGGAGCAACTTGCTCCAAAGTTTGGATAAACGGTTTAATCATTTAAAGAGAGATAAAAATTATATAAAGATTATGTAAAAATCCTTCAAAATTAAAATATTTCTTATCAGTAAAGCCTATACCATCCATGCAGGCATCCTGATTAGTCCATATTGATAGCTTAAGTAACGGTCACAGGGAAATATTTAATCATTTGATTTCGGCATTAATCCGGATTGAAACTACCAAAAAATAAAAATGGCGGTCATTCGAAAGAACTGAAATCCATTATTTTCCAACACAATATTTGATTACAGAGGAATTAGCACTAAAAAGGAAAATTTAAGCCTCTTTTTTGTAACTTCGCCTAAAGTTCTAAAAATAGAAATTACCTTTAAAATCAATCAATAATATGGCATTTGATTTAGATATGATCAAAAAGGTTTACGACAATTATGGTGTCCGCTTAGAAGCAGCCCGCAAAGTTGTTAACAAACCACTTACTCTAACAGAAAAAATTCTATACGCCCACTTATGGGAAGGCAAAGCTTCTCAGGCATACGAGCGTGGATCAACTTATGTTGATTTTGCTCCGGACCGTGTAGCAATGCAGGATGCAACGGCACAAATGGCACTTTTGCAGTTTATGCAGGCAGGCAGACCAACAGTTGCTGTTCCTTCTACGGTACACTGCGATCACCTGATACAGGCAAAAGTTGGTGCTGAAGAAGATTTACAAAACGCAAATACGCAGAATAAGGAAGTTTATGATTTCCTTTCTTCTGTTTCTAATAAATACGGAATTGGTTTCTGGAAACCCGGAGCCGGAATTATTCACCAGGTAGTTCTGGAAAATTATGCATTCCCGGGTGGAATGATGATTGGTACAGATTCTCACACGCCAAATGCGGGTGGATTGGGAATGATTGCAATTGGTGTTGGTGGCGCGGATGCCTGTGATGTAATGGCAGGCTTAGCGTGGGAGCTTAAATTTCCTAAACTGATTGGTGTTAAATTAACCGGAAAACTTTCCGGCTGGACATCAGCGAAAGACGTTATTCTTAAAGTTGCCGGCATTTTAACCGTAAAAGGTGGTACCGGTTATATTGTAGAATATTTTGGCGAAGGTGCTCAGTCTCTTTCCGCAACCGGAAAAGGAACTATCTGTAACATGGGTGCAGAGATTGGAGCAACAACTTCAGTTTTTGGTTACGATGAAAAAATTGCAGAATATTTAAAAGGTACAGGCAGAGAAGAAATTGCAAATCTTGCTAATGAGGTTAAAGAACATTTAACCGGCGACGAAGACGTTTACAACAATCCAAAAGAATATTTTGATCAGGTAATTGAAATTGACCTTTCTACTTTAGAACCTCATATTAACGGTCCTTTTACTCCGGATATGGCCTGGCCAATTTCTAAATTTGCCGAAGCAGTTCGCGAGCACGGATGGCCTGAAGAACTGGAGGTTGGACTTATCGGTTCTTGTACCAACTCATCATACGAAGATATTACCCGTGCGGCGTCTATCGCAAAGCAAGCGGTTGACAAGAATTTAGTTGCTAAAGCTGAATTTACCATTACTCCGGGATCTGAATTGGTAAGATATACTGTAGAACGTGATGGATATTTAGACACTTTTGAGCAAATGGGCGGCGTGGTTTTAGCAAATGCCTGCGGACCTTGTATTGGGCAATGGGCCAGACACAGTTCTGATCCAAACCGTAAAAACTCAATTTTAACCTCTTTCAACAGAAACTTTAAAGCACGTAATGACGGGAACCCGAATACGCATGCTTTTGTGGCTTCGCCTGAAGTGGTTACAGCTTTAACAATTGCAGGACATTTATCGTTTAACCCATTAACAGATACTCTGAAAAATAAAGACGGTCAGGATGTAAAACTGGACGAGCCTCAGGGATTAGAAATGCCATTAAAAGGATATGCAGTTGAAGATGCAGGTTATCAGGCGCCAGCCGAAGACGGAAGTCAGGTTAGCGTTATTGTAAACGATGATTCTGCACGTTTACAATTGCTTGCTCCGTTTAAAGCATGGGAAGGAACGGACATTACCGGCTTAAGATTATTAATCAAAGCAAAAGGAAAATGTACTACCGACCATATCTCAATGGCCGGACCGTGGTTAAAATTCCGTGGTCACCTGGATAACATTTCAAACAACATGCTTATTGGTGCAACCAACTTCTTTAATGAAAAAGCGGATAATGTTAAAAATGGTTTAACAGGAGAATACGGACCAGTTCCAGCTACGGCCCGAGCTTATAAAGCTGAAGGCATTGGAAGTATAGTTGTAGGTGATGAAAATTACGGTGAAGGTTCTTCCCGTGAGCATGCCGCAATGGAACCTAGACATTTAGGTGTTCGTGCTATTTTAGTAAAGTCTTTTGCTCGTATACACGAAACAAATCTGAAAAAGCAAGGAATGCTTGCTTTAACCTTCGCAGATCCGAATGATTACGATCGTATTTTAGAAGATGATATTATTGACATCTGCGGATTGACCTCATTTGCACCTGAGAAAGCACTAACTATTCAGTTGCACCATAAGGATGGCAACTCAGAGTCTTTCTCTGTAAATCATACTTATAATGCACAGCAAATTGAATGGTTTAAAGCGGGTGGCGCACTAAACATTATCAGAATGAAGCAAAACGTGTAAGCGTAAAAAATTCATAAACATTAAGCCCTGCCCAATTTTTTGAGCAGGGCTTTTTAGTATATTTATAAGCTGCCCGAATAACTTATGAAGATACTTATTGCTTTTCTGCTATTCCTGTCTCCTTTTTTATGCTTTTCGCAGCCATC
>JBDTLL010000265.1:0-3589 GCA_039934815.1 Daejeonella sp.
CGGGATCTACATCATAATAATCTTTGATGGCGTAAGGCGAACCTGCAATACCTTTCACAATATCCGGATCGTCCATTTTTATACCGTATTTGGTATAATCCGTCATGGTTGCGTGCTCTATTATTCCTGTGTACCAAACATGAGAAATACCCAGTTTCTTTAATTCATCAAGGGCTTTATCAGTTACGTCGTTAAATTTTCCAACGCCGTTTTCATCGCGACTTCCGTAATATTTATTAGTTGTGTTTTTGTTTCCAAAAAGCCGCACCATCATTTGATAGATTACCAATTTCTGATCTGTAATTTGCTCTTCGTTATTATCTGATACCATATTCGCTTTTGGCTGCAATGCCGGAGAACATGATCCCACAATCAAGGCAGCTACTATTAAAAGTGTAAAAATTTTATATTTCATGAGGTTGCGTTAATATTCCTGAGAAAGTGGATGGATCATTAATTCATCAATAACAACATGAGCAGGTGCAGAAAGTATATAATTTACTGCTGCCGCGATGTCTGCCGGCTGCAAGCGCTCAAAATTGCTGTTCGGGCCGGGAACGCTATTATTAAAATAAGTTTCCACCTTTCCGGGATACAAAACGCTAACTTTTATATTCTGTTCTCTAACTTCTTTTCGCAAAGCGGAAGAAAAAGCGTCCTGCGCATATTTACTTGCGCAATACATTGCACCGTTTGCAAAAGTTCGTTTAGCAACATCAGAAGCTACATTTAAGATATGCCCCTGATTATTTTTCTGCATGTGCGGAACTAAATATTTGCACATCAAAAAAGTGCCTTTCACATTTACATCCATCACCTGATCCCAGAAATTACTGTCCGTTTCTGTTACCGGTTCAAAACTGCCGATTCCGGCATTATTTATCAAAATATCTACCTGATAACCTGCAGAATTAATTTGATCGATAAAATCAGAAACTTCCGTCTCATTGCTCAAATCAAACGGGAAAGCCGTTGCTTTTCCACCCGAACGGGTAATGGAAACCACGGCTTCATTCAATTCCTGTTCATTACGAGCCGTAAGTAAAACATGTACTCCGGCTTCAGCCAGATTTTCTGCTATCGCTTTTCCAATTCCTCGGGAAGCGCCCGTAATGATTGCAATTTTATTTTTCAGACTCATGCGCAGCAATTATTTTGTTTTTTCCGGCAACGGAATAAGATTTCTCATAAACCAACACATCAATAGTTTTATCTGTTTGATTTAAAATCTCCACTCCGGCCTTGCTTACTTTAACATTCAGCAAAGATCCGCGGAAGCCAACTTTAAAAGAAAATGAATTCCATTTCTCCGGAAGGAAAGGATTAAACACCAATTGTCCGTTGCGAACACGCATACCACCAAAACCTTCAACCACACTCATCCAGGTTCCCGCCATTGACGTGATATGGCATCCGTCTTCCGTATCATTATTATAATCGTCGAGATCTAAACGGGCGGTACGAACATAAAACTCATAAGCACGTTCTTCATCGCCGAGTTTTGCCGCCAAAATTGCGTGTACGCAGGGCGATAATGAACTTTCGTGAACCGTTCTGGGCTCATAAAAATCAAAGTTGCGGCGCAATGTTTCCAGATCATAATTCTCTTCGAAGAAATATAATCCCTGCAAAACGTCCGCTTGTTTAATAAAGCACGAACGTAAAATCCGATCCCAGCTCCATTTTTGATTTAACGGACGATCTTCTGCCGGCAGATCTTTAACCAGAATTTGCTCTTTATCTAAGAAACCGTCCTGCTGTAAAAACACGCCCAGATCTTTATCTTCAGGGAAATAAATATTGCCGGCAACTTCTTTAAACTGCGCCAGTTCTTCCTGATCATCAAATTTGGTTTTCTTCAGAATTGAAGCATAGCTGTCGGGATCATTATTTTTAACAGTTTCCAGACATTCAACTGCATAATCAATACACCAGGCAGCAATTGTGTTGGTGTACCAGTTATTGTTGACGTTATTTTCGTATTCATTCGGGCCGGTTACGCCCAGCATAACATATTGCTTGCGGCTTTCGCTCCAGTTAAAGCGCTGAACCCAGAAACGGGCAATGGCTAGAATAACTTCCAAACCATACTCGTTCAAATAGCTCACATCGCCGGTGTAACGGATATAATTAAATATCGCGTAAGCAATTGCGCCATTCCGGTGAATTTCTTCGAAGGTGATTTCCCACTCGTTATGGCATTCTTCGCCATTCATGGTTACCATTGGATAAAGCGCCGCACCATTTTTAAAGCCTAATTTTTCGGCATTTTCGATGGCTTTGTCTAATTGCTTGTAGCGATAAATCAACAGGTTTTTTGTTACCTGCTCATCCGCTGTAGCCAGATAAAATGGCACACAATAGGCCTCAGTATCCCAATAAGTAGAACCACCGTATTTTTCGCCGGTAAAACCTTTCGGACCAATATTTAAACGGGCATCTTCGCCGGTGTAAGTTTGATTTAACTGAAAAATATTGAAACGAATGGCCTGCTGTGCAGAAACATCACCTTCAATCACAATGTCACTTTCTACCCATTTATCGGCCCATGCCTGAGACTGCTCCTGCATCATTTGCACAAAACCTTTGGCAGAAATTTGCTCAATCAATTCTTTGCAGTTTTGCAATAAGTTCTCCTTGTCGTGATTTTCTGAAGACAAGTTAGCAGCGAACTTATAGATGATCGTTTCCTGATTTTCTTTCAGCTCAAGGCTGATCTTATTGCCAACATATTTTTCTTTCTCTATCGGAGCTGATAAAAACTCAACAGGTTCGCCATTCTGGTAAATGCTCGTTTTCATTCCTGTACAAACATGAAAACCAGTTTTCTTGGTTCGCATATTTAGAAATGCACTTCCGTGATGCGTTTCCTTCTGAACTTCGTCCCAGAATTTTTCATCGTAATTGGCATCCTGATTTTTAACATCACCATCAATAAAAGAAGTTAATGTTAAAGCAGCGCTAAAATTAAGCGGAGTAATGCTGTAGCGGATAGCTCCCGCCTCATCATCAACAATACTGCAAAAACGACGGGCATTTACGCTTAGCTTTTTGCCGCTTTTCAATTCGGCAACAAAAGAACGCTCCAGATATCCTTCTTTCATGTTCAGTATCCGCTTAAAATCAGATACTTTGCAATTATTCAGATCAAGAGTTTCATAATCAATTTTAATGTCGAGTCCAATCCAGTTTGCCGCGTTTAATACTTTAGCAAAATATTCAGGATAGCCATTTTTCCACCAGCCTACACGTGTTTTATCAGGATAGTAAACTCCAGCTACATAATTTCCCGGAAGCGTTTCGCCTGTATACGTTTCTTCAAAATTTGCCCTCTGCCCCATACGGCCGTTGCCAAGGCTGAAAATACTTTCAGATATTTTGTTCAGATGAGGATCAAATCCTTCTTCAATGATATTCCACTCATCTATTTTAATATAATTTTTCATTCAAACTTTTAAATTCCCATTCAGAATTGTGATCAATTTTTCAAATTCTGATTGGCTTTTGTTATTAAAATACCTGTGTTATATATTCCCTAAAATCTCCAGATCCATTTTATCCAGACCGGATATTACCAGATTGGCTTCAC
>JBDTLL010000266.1:0-3568 GCA_039934815.1 Daejeonella sp.
TAAAAGTTTGTATAGGAACAGATTCACAGGTTAAAGGTTTAACTACAGATTTTGCAACCGTAATTGTATTTATTCGCGAGCAAAAAGGCGGATTTATGTTTATTCATCAGGAAAGAACAACCCAGAAAATGAGCATTAAGGAGAGAATGCTGATGGAAGTTCAAAAATCTATTGAATGTGCTTATTCGCTTTGCGATCTTTTAGACCTTTACGAGGTGGATCTGGAAGTTCACGCAGATATCAACACGAATCCAATGTTTAAATCCAATTTGGCATTGCATGAAGCAATGGGTTATATTTTGAGTATGGGTTTTGTATTTAAAGCTAAGCCTGAAGCTTTTGCTAGTTCTGCATGCGCTAACAAAATAGTTCAGTAATTACCATTTGCTACCGATAATTGCAGAGGGTTTTTTGTTTTGAATGCTGCTTGCTGAACTTTTTGAAAGAAATTTCTTAAAATTTTCTGCAAGTAAATATGCCTGCTGTCCAGCAGCAGTAATATTATTCTTCCATGCTTCTTCGTTTAATTTTCCGGGATAAGTTTCCAGTTGTATATATAAACTTCCATCCGGAACGAAATTTCCATATCGGTCTCTTTTGTACGGTCTGAAAATAAAATCGGTTAGCCAAAAGCGATACTTAGAGTCCTTAAATTCAGAAATGAATTGATAATTGATCTCGCCTTGCGGATGACTTAACACCAAAATTCCTTTCTTTATCTGGAATTTACCTTGGGTCTGGAAAGAAACTTCGCCTGCCGATTTTTCTTGTGAAACATGTGCACTAAAATTTGAATTAAAAAAGGCTTTTGCTCGCTTAATTAATGTGTCGCCCGGAACCTGAATTGAATCCACAACTTCATAATAAATGTATTTTCCCCTTTCATCCAATGATAAAGAATGCTCAATACTTTGGGAAAAGCCAGCATGGATAATAAAACCTAGAAATATAAGAACGAGCAAGGTCTTCATCACTGTTTGATTCAGTATACATTATTAATTAAAATGCAAATACAGCGGCTAACGAAAACTGAGCTGCATTTTTAGAAGCAATCTGCCTTTCCATACTAAAATTATCAAAGGAGCTGTTATCGAATCTCACTTCAGGAATTAAAGTAAATGAGCCGGATCTTAAATTGCCTGTAACGGTAATTGATGTGAAATCATCGCCAGCTGCATTTGGCATATCTTTTACTTTGAAATATTCTCCGCGGGCACCTAAAGTAAATCCGGGGGTTAATGCAACCTGCGGATAAATTGCAATGCCATGATATCCTCCGTTATTATTAGAAACAGAATAATCTGCCGCGTTTAAGCCTAACTTGAATACTTTATTTAATTGATAGCTTGTTGTTAGATCCAAAATAGTTCCGGTGCCCGGCGCTCCTGCTGATTTCCCGCTAAGGAAATTTAGGTAAGCCGACCAACCTTCAACCGGATTTATTGTTAGCTGGGCTCCAATGTGAGAAACGCCATTAAAATCCTGATATACGTTCCAATCATTAAATAAACCCGCCATTAAGCTTACTTTATTCGAAAATGCGTAGGTTCCTTTTATTCCTGCATTTTGAAACGGTCCGGCGCCGAATAAATAAGAAGTGGAGTAATTGAAATTAGCTACCGGAGAAATCACTTCGTAGCCAACAAATGTTCCCATATAACCTGCAGTCATAGAAAACTTTTCTGTAAAAGCATAATTCACATATAAATTCTGAATGTTGAAACTTGAAACACCCACTACACCATTTTCATTTGTTACAACTTCGGCATTTGGAATAGATTGATACGTGCCCCTCGGGCCGAAGGAGACCTCACCCACGAATGAAGCTTTGCCGGAATTTTTCTTCAGAGCTAAATCAAGCATCCCAATAGAGATGGAATTGTGCTCATTAGCAAAATACGTAGTTATATTGTTGGGAATATTATTGAGATCGTATTTATAATATGTATCAACTGAGCCCGAGAATTCCAAAGCCTCAGATTGAGCACTTAATTGTGCCGATGCAATTAGGTTTGCACCAAGCATAGTTATAGCAATAGAAGTAATTTTCTTATACATAGCTTTAATTTTTAAGTGAATTAAATGGGAATTAAAGAAGTGGTTTAAACCACTTCTTTCTCGTAAACTTCAACTCCGCGAACAATTAATGTTCCCTGCGAATATTTTTCATTATGTTGAGAAGCATCCAGACCTTCTTCTTCTTCTTCAGAGCTTACCCGAATTGGCTGAATTAAATTAATTAATTTAAAAATTCCGTAAGAGACCGTGAAACTATATGCTACCACAATTGCAACACCTTTTAATTGTGTAATAAAAAATGCAGCGTTACCATAAAACAAACCGTCTGCACCAGCTGCATTTACAGATTTTGTAGCTAAAAATCCGGTCAATAGCATACCTACAATACCTCCAACTCCATGGCATGGGAATACATCGAGCGTATCATCTAAACTGGTTTTAGATTTCCAGTAAACTGCGAGGTTAGAAATTATTGCAGCAACGAAGCCGACGAATATACTTTGTGGAATAGAAACAAAACCTGCTCCGGGAGTTATTGCTACCAACCCAACTACTGCACCAATGCAAAATCCCAATACTGACGGTTTTTTACCGCGAACTACATCAAAAAACATCCAGGATAATCCGGCCGCTGCTGCAGCTATATTTGTGGTTGCGAAAGCGGAAACTGCTAAACTATTTGCGCCTAGTGCCGAGCCTGCGTTAAAACCAAACCATCCAAACCAAAGCAGTCCGGTTCCAATTAGAACGTATGGAATGTTAGCAGGCGGAATTTCCTGATGATCCATATGAACTTTACGACGCTTTAAAACTAATGCTCCGGCAAGAGCGGCCATGCCCGCAGAAATATGTACAACCGTTCCTCCGGCAAAATCTAGCACGCCCATTTGGAACAATATTCCATCCGGATGCCATGTCCAGTGTGCTAACGGGGCATACACCAACAAGCTAAAAAGGCAGATGAATAAAATGTATGAGGTAAAACGAATTCGTTCTGCTACAGCTCCAACAACTAAGCCGGGAGTTATTATGGCAAACATAAGTTGAAATAGAGCAAATAACGTTAGGGGGATTGTTGGTGCTAAACTCCAGGGAGCACCAGAATTAACATCCTTAAAGAATAAAAACGTTGCCGGATTTCCAATGAAACCTTGGATTGATTCGCCGAAAGCAAGACTAAATCCGACAGTTACCCAAAGTATACTTACAATGCCTGCTGCAACTACACTTTTAATCATTGTTGAAATAACATTTTTGCGATGAACCATTCCACCATAAAAAAAAGCTAATCCTGGCGTCATTAGAAAAACGAGAGCAGTTGCGACCAAAATCCAGGCAATATCAGCCGAATTGTACTTGGTTTCATCGGCAAAATGTGGAAATGATGGAATAAATAAAGAAATCGCCGCAATAGTCAGCAAAATAAAGAAGGGAGCTACCTGTTTTAGGTTTAATTTTTTCATATTCAGTCAGATTAATTACTAAAAAATTTTATTTGCTGTTTATTAATCTAAATTATGAAATAAAAATCATTGATTTTGTATTATTT
>JBDTLL010000267.1:0-3562 GCA_039934815.1 Daejeonella sp.
CGCTCTGAATATCCTCAATTACTTTTTTAACCAGATCTGCCTGAATATTTAACTGAGCACTTAGTTCCTGGGAATTTTTTGCTTTAGCCAATTTTTCGTCTTTCAAACCGGTTAATAACGGAATAAGTTGTTTGCCAACTCCATAAGCTTTATATTTTTCGATAATATCTGTTATTTTGTTAAAGCTGGTTTTAAAAACTTCCGTATCATTCATATTTCCTAATAACACAAAATAATTGGAAATCATTTGAAATTTATCATTAACCGATGCATTATCAAATTCATTAACAGCATAGTTAAATTCTTCAGGTCCACCATATTTACTATAAATAGAAACCACAGAACGCTTTAAAGCGCCTTTACTTTCCTTTTCGAGAGATTTAGCTAAACGCAATCCTTCCACAGAATCTAATGAAGCTATTCCATTTAAAGCCGCCGCCTGAACACTGTATGATTTGCTTTCAAACGCTTTTTTGAAAAGCGGAAGATTTGATTTTTCATTCAACTTTGTAAGGTATTTGATGGCAGAAGCTTGAACAAGTGTAGATGAATCTCCATTTACAAGTTTGGCCAGAATAGGCGCAACTTCTTTCTGTATCGACGGATTTTTTGCGTCCAGTAACGCGATAGTCATCATTCTGAGGCGGAAAAATTTATCGTTAAGTGCCGCAATCATCACTTTTCTGGCACCCGGATCATCTTGCTTTTTTGCTGCCTCAGTAATTGCTTCCATCCGATCTACCAACAGTGGAGCGTTGAAGTACTGGAATACATATTCATCCAAAGTTTTGCTGTCGGTTTTTTGCGCCAGCAGAATTTTTTTAGCGTCTACATTTACCAAATCCGGTTTAACCGCAAAAGAATAACTGAATGTATCTGCCTTGCTGTTCATCCAAACTTCATGACGTTCCATTTTACCGCCGGCGTAAAAATCAATCGCAATTGGTAACATAAACGCTTCACCTTCCTGCGTTTGCTGCAGATAAACGCTTTGCTTTTTTGCAGTTGCATCCCATTTATAATCAATTTTCAACAAAGGATGACCGTTGTTAAAATACCATTGATTAAAAAACCAGTTCAGATCTTTGCCGCTGGCTTCTTCCAGCGCTAAACGTAGTTGATGGGCTTCACCGTTTTTAAATGCATTTTGTTTGAGGTAAATATTCAAGCCTTTAAAAAACACATCTTCACCCAGATAATTTCTAAGCATGTTTAATATCCGGCCACCTTTCTGATAACTCACCAGATCAAATACATCTTCTTTATCGGTATAATGAAATCTCACCAGGTCCTTTTTTGCATCTGCAGCGTTTGAAAGATAATTTTGCATATCCTCATAATTGCCGTAATCGCCCGCATCTTGTCCGTGCTTAAATTCATTCCATAAAACCTGACTAAAATTGGCAAATGACTCATTTACCGTAATATTACTCCAGCTTTCTGCCGTTACATAATCTCCAAACCATTGGTGAAAAAGTTCGTGTGCAATTACAGATTCACCGGCGCTCTCGTCAATTAATTCGCCGGGTGTTTGCTGCACAAACTCGCCATGCAAAGTTGCGCTTGTATTTTCCATTGCACCGCTCACATAATCGCGGACCACAATTTGTGAATATTTGTTCCAGGGATAATCAACACCCAATCTTTTAGAAAAGAAATCAATCATTTCCGGCGTTAAGCCGAAGATCTGTTTTGCATAAGGCGCAAAAGCTGGTTCCAGATAATAATTCACTTCCTTATCTTTCCACTTATCCTTGTAGATTTTGAAATCGCCAACAGCCATCATAAATAAGTACGGCGAATGTGGCAGATCCATTTTCCAGGTATCTGTTCTGGTAGAATTGCTGTTTGATTTTTGAGAAACTAAACGGCCGTTAGAAAGTGTTACATATTTTGACGGAACCGTCATAATGATCTCCGACGTTGTTTTCTGATTCGGCTTATCGATGGTTGGAAACCAGGCTGATGATGCTTCCGTTTCGCCCTGTGTCCAGATTTGAACGGGTTTGCCTTTTACTGCGCTATCCGGATTAATAAAATACAGACCTTTTGCATCATTTATTGCCGCACTTCCTTTAGTTTTTAATTGATTGGGCTTAGAAGTATAATCGATAAAAACGGTGTATTGCTCATCCGCTTTATAACTTTTATCCAGAATAATTCGCAGTTGCAAACTATCATAAGAATATTTTAATGGAACAATCTTATTGCTTTTCACAACAGAAATATTATTGATATCCATTCCCTTCGCATCCAGTCGCAATGAATCTGTAGCGTAAGCGTATGGCTTTAAGGTGATCCAGGCTTTGCCATACATATATTGCTTTCCGTAATCAAAGCGAACATCCAGTTTTGTGTGGATCAGGCTATTTATTTTTGTTGCCGTTTGGCGATAAATTTTATCCGTCTGTTTTGCCTCCTGATTTACCTGGGCTTGTAAATTGAATACAAATACAGATAAAAAAAGCACCGGTAAATACCTTGTTATAAGTGTTTTCATACTGATAATTGAAAATGAATTAATGGTTTTAATGTGATGTAGGACGAAATCATTAGGAAATGGTTACATCAGGTTTAAAGATATAAGAAATATTTTAGCAAAATTTCCAACAAAACTTCCGCGGAAGCTTAATTTTTTTGGAATTATAGTTAACAAAAAAAGGTCTCAGATCATCTCCGAAACCTAATTAAGTGTTTGTTATTCTGTTAGCGACTTACATTTACTGCCAGAATTTTCCATCCGGAATCTGTCTTCACAAAATTAACACGCATATTATATTGTGCTGAAATATCTGCTAACTCTCCGCTCTGCATGATTGCCGAACCAACTACATTTATATCCGAATTGACCATTGCTTTTTTATCCTCTATTTTTATTTGCTTTTCTTTTCCAGGATCAATTTTTTCAAACTGATAAATTGTGCCTGTAAAAACACTAATCATTCTATCGTGATCCATCACATCTCCACCGGGATCGGTCATGCTTGTTTCTGCCAACAAGTTTTCTTCCAGCCAGGTTTTATTCTTTTCAAGCAATGCTTTGTTCAGGTCATCAAACAACTGACTGACAATTTCCTCATCGGTTTTCTCAACCGGACCAGCAGACACAAAATTGAATGTGCCCAATAACATAATTAAAATCAAAAATCTTTTCATTGGTATGGGATTGGTGAACTTAAATATAAGTAATGCAAGGGAAGATTGAAAGGCGGTGCTAAAGTTGTTGGGGCAAGCGTGCCGGGTGTATTTATCTAATCTCACTCTGGCTTCAGTTTGTAACTGAAGCCTTTAAGATAAATAGAAGTTTGAAACTTCTAAATAAAAACCGACTCTGGCTTCAGTTTGCAAAGAAGCCTTCGGATGATAGGAAGTTTCAAACTTCTTAAAGCAGAACAAAATTCAACAATCTCATTCTGGCTTCAGTTTGTAACTGAAGCTTTTGGATGATAAGAAGTTTGAAACTTCTGAAATAAAAACATCGTTGGTAAATAATCCTTTCACGTCAGCCTGGCTTCAGTTTGTAACTGAAGCCTTGAAGATGAATAGAAGTTTAAAACTTCTT
>JBDTLL010000268.1:0-3559 GCA_039934815.1 Daejeonella sp.
AATAAGCCTCTTTATTCTCTTCGATCTTATCCGGAAAACAGGTGATAGGCTTGTGATTGACGACCACATTATAAATATCGTTCAAGCCGGAATGAATACCGCTTCCATCGTGACCAATATTGTTAACTAAAGAATAGGCAGGATTTAGGGTGAGGCCCTGATTTAAAAAAATGGAAGCATACCATCTGATAGCCCACGAATTATTTTTTCCCGCTTTAAATTCCCTGATCTGTTTCCAGAAATTCATGTTGTTTTCAATAGAAAATTCATGAATTTTCTTCGGATCAAACTGGCTGATAAGTTTATCTACATCGGGCTCAAACTGATCCCAGGCACGTTGCCAGGTGGCCCAGCCCCAACTGGTGGCGGCACGGTAAAAAAATGTTTCCGGTAAACCGGAAGCTAAATTTTCTTTAAGCGGATACATATAAGCTCCGATATGCATCACTTTTTCGCTCCATTCATATTTTTTTAGAGCAGCATTAAAGTATTGCAATGTATGTGGCGAACTAATCAGATCGTCTTCAAAAACGATGACTTTTCCGTATTCTTTAACCAATTTTGAAACACCGTCGATGATGGAATTTGCCAATCCAAAATTTTGCTTTCGCTCGATGATATCGATCTTTTTAAAACCATCAGCATTGCGTATCAATTGCCGCACCTCATCCACTTTCTCCTGATCCTTTTCCGCGGCAGCGGCATCAGAAAAAATGAACAAACGGGATTCATCGGCCAGCGAATTTTCCTTTAAAAATTTCAATGTCCGGCGTGTGTGTTCCGGGCGATTGTAGACAAATAATGCAATTGGCGCTAAATTTTGCATTTAGAATATATTCAAATCTGTATTTCCTTCGGTTAAAACGGTATAAGCGTTGGCAAATTTCTCTTCAACTTTTTTGCCAGTAATTTTACCGAGAATCCTTTTAATCCTATACTCTAAATCAATTTTTATAGAAGAAACCGTACTCTTCTCTGCTTTCTGATTGATAAATAAATTAAACTTTGAAACCTCAGGTTCAATTAACGAACATTTATCATTCAAAATTGTCAAACCTTCTGACTTCAATAAAAATCGAAGACCTGAGGGAGTGTACATATTGATATGTCCGTAATCCAGAAAATGTTTTATCCGTTTATCAACGCCATATCTGTAATCAAGCGGAACCTCAATTACCTGATATTTAGAAATTCGCTTTAATTCACGAATTAAAATTCGTTCGTGCTCAACATGTTCTAAAACATGCGCCAGAATTACCAAATCAAATTCCTGATCGGCAAACGGAGTTTTATAACCATCGAAGGATGAAACTGACTTTAAAGATTTTAATTTTTTTTTACGGATTAATTCAACGCCGCTTTCCGCAATTTCCAGGGCATGTAATTCATCGCAGAAATTCCATTCGTCCAGAAACTTTAAAATGCTGCCGTCGCCTGCTCCAACCTCTAAAACTTTATTAAAACGATGTCCTTTACAAACATCTACAATATTCTGAGCCTTGTACCGGGCACCTAATAAACGCCATTGCTCATTATGGTTTTGGTAAAATTCACCATATGCGCTTTGAACTCCCGAGCTGATCATCGTTTTGGTTTAAGAATTTAAATACCCAGGCAATTTTGTTGTTTATAAAAAACAGAAGTTGTTTTGCGATAAAATAAACCCGGAGAAACTCCGCTGAAAGGCAGTTCTTTAAATCCTTCTGCTTTTAAAAATGCAATCGCCGGAAGGTAAAAATCACGCTCAGAATCATCTAAAATAATCACACCATCTTCTGTCAACGCATTAATTGCCTGGTAGCAACAATTAACCCGGTCGCGGCCGTCAACAATTACAATATGGTAATTTTCCTTACGGGAAACGGGCATCTTACAATATTTACCGGCTTTATCTAATTCGCAAAAAATCATTTCTGAGTTAGCCGGTTTAGTGCTGGATATTTTATCGAACCATGATTTATCGTGTTCAACAGAAACCACATTGCCGGCTGTTTTAGCATAGAAAAAAGTTGAATTGCCAGATCCAAATTCAAAAATAGAATGCTTAGAGGTAATTCTATCACGAATAAAATCGATGAACGAATAAGTTACCCATGGAATCGGATCGCCGTTTTCATCTACCGGAGATTTAGTTTCGAACGATTTGAACCAGCCAATTTCAGAAAGATATCCTTTGATCCCGAATGAAAGTAAAGCCCGAACTTTTGCAGGCTTAAATAATGTGGTTATTGAATGGTTTTGTTTCACTTTTTTGGGATCTTTTGAATTAAGGAAATTAAAAATAAAGATTTCAGCATCATAATTCCCTGCTGACGGGTTTGTTTAAATAACAGAATTGAAAATGCCGCAACAAAATAGGCTATTAAGGTTGCTATAGCTGAGCCAACGCCGCCGTAAATTGGTATTAACCAAAGATTGAGTAAAATATTCACTAAAGCACCAATTGCTGTTCTTTTCAATGAAATTACTGTATAGGCTTCTGCCAGCAGATATTGGCTGCTCGCACTTCCTAAAAAAACAAAAACCCCGGACCAAATATGAATGCTCAAAATCAATCCGGCTCCTTCAAAATCTTTTCCGTAGAGTATGCTGATAATTAAACTGGCACTGAAGCTGATGATGAGTGCAACCGGCAAACTTATCGCGACAAGCAAATCATATAAATTTTGAAGTCGTTTTTGATAATGGACCAAATCTTTTTTGCGAGCCTGAACAATTGCCGGCATCACGGAAGTGATGATTGCAACAGGAATAAAATACCATGCTTCGCTAATTCTGGCCGCGGCGCTGTAAATTCCAACCACTTCGGCCCCAAGAGATTTTAACATCACCACATCAATTTGCATGTAGATGGAAATCATCACGGCAGTAAAAATTAAGGGCCAGGATTTTTTTAGCAACGAAGCTGCCATAGCCGAACTGAATTTCCAGTTTCGCAAAAGTTGTTTTTCTTGTTTTTGATAGATAAGAATAAGACCAACAGCCAGTAAAAACCCATCGATAACTAAAGCCATAGCGAAGTAAACTACCGGAACTTCCAGAATGATTAGCAACACTTTAAAAGCAGCGGAAATGAACAGGCAGATATTCTGAACAATTACAACGTATTTGGATTTTACCTGCGACTGGAAGTAAGAATCTATTACATTGAATGATTTAAAGGCGGTTGCAAGCGCACAAAGCCCGACCAAAGCTGTTAATGAATTTCCTTGTATCGGCGAAAGCTGCCTAAAAAAAACGTATAATTTTACCGCTGCGGGAATTAAAAATATGCTGACAACTATTCTTAGCCAAAATGATGTTCCTAAAATAACGGGGGTTTTTTCGGGAGTATGAATTAATTCTCTAACCACAAATGTGTCTAAACCCAATGTTGCAACAGCTGCAAATAATCCCGTAAAGGCAATGGCAAAACTTAAATCGCCGAAGTTTGACGGACCTAAATAACGTGCTATTATAAACCCGACCACCATACTTAAAATACGCCCAAGCATTAACCAGGCAGTATTTTTAAAATACTTTTCGAAAGATTTCTGATCAAATCCCGGAATTGCAGGTA
>JBDTLL010000269.1:0-3496 GCA_039934815.1 Daejeonella sp.
TCAAACCTGAAATACCTACGTAAGAAAAAAGGGCTTACACAGCAACAATTCGCAGATTCTTTGGAAATCAAGCGCTCCTTAGTTGGAGCGTATGAAGAAGAACGGGCAGAACCCAAATATGAATTGCTAAAAAAATTCGCAGAATTTTATGAGCTTTCTATGGATGAGCTCATAAATGATAAGATTGATGACAAGTGGAAACCGAAGCCGAAAGGCGATCCGGCAAACATTCGTGTATTAAGTATTTCTGTTGATTCTAACGATAATGAGAATATTGAACTTGTTCCTGTAAAAGCCAGCGCCGGCTATTTAAACGGCTATTCTGATCCGGAATTTATTGGTGAATTACCTAAATTTCATTTACCGATGTTTAAACAGGGTACTTACAGAGCATTTGAAATTAAAGGTGATTCAATGCTTCCGCTTCAGTCCGGAACTATTGTAGTTGGCGAATATTTGGATAATTGGAATGATTTAAAGCCCGGCGACACTTACGTTGTACTCAGTAAAGGAGATGGTGTGGTTTATAAACGGGTTGCTAATAAATTTAGGGAAAATAAAACGCTTAAACTCATTTCGGATAATCCGGTTTACGAACCTTATTCCATTCCGGCAGATGACGTTTTAGAGATTTGGAAAGCCAAGGCATTTATAAGCACTGATTTTCCGGAGCCAAATCCGGAGCCAACTTTAGAATCTTTAACAAGTATGGTATCGCAAATGCAAAAATCGATCTCCAGCCTTCACGGAAAGTCTTAACATATTTTAACACATCACCATTAAACCATATTTAAATAATTCACTCTATCTGTTTAAAGAATTTATAAAATGGGAATTGAATTATTCTCCCACCTTAAAAATAACAACAGATGAAAAAGTTACTAATTGCAGCAGTTTTTTGTATTGGATTTGCAGGATCCAGTTTTGCACAACAAATGGATCAGAAACGTGAAATGAAATCTCCGGAGGAACGGGCAAAAATGATGACCGAGATGATGGATAAAAAACTTTCATTAACAGCAGATCAAAAATCAAAAATTTACGACATCAACCTGGAAAGAGCTCGTAAAATGGAAAAAATGAGATTAGCCGATTCTAAAGAAAAAGCTAAAAAGATGGAAGATCGAAAAGAAATGATGAGTGAGAGTGATAAAAAAATGCAAAAAGTTTTAACTGCCGACCAACGTAAAACTTACGATGAGTTGAAAGCAAAGAGAATGAATAAAGCGAAAAAAGGTCGTGGTATGATGAATCATAAAAAAATGATGGATCATAAGAAGATGAATGAAAAAAATTAAGTTTTGGTTTAGGTTTAGTTTGAGTTTTATAAAAGCGGTTCCAATTGGGCCGCTTTTATTATTTTAGTCCAAAATTAAGCAATTGAAACAAGTTGAGAATTTTATCGTACGGAAATTACTTGAAAAAAAGGAATCTAATTCCTATCGTTTTTTAAAGCCTGAGAACAATTTAATAGATTTTTGCTCTAATGATTATTTAGGCTTCTCCAGATCTGAGGATTTAAAAAGACTTATAGAAAATGAATTGTTAAAATATCCGGACTATAAACTCGGATCTACAGGCTCACGCTTATTGGCCGGAAATAATTCATTTACAGAAAATCTGGAAAAAGAAATTGCCGAATTTCATTCTTCAGAATCCGCTTTAATTTATAATTCGGGCTACGATGCAAATGTCGGCTTGTTTTCATGTATTGCACAAAAGGGCGATTCTGTAATCTCCGATGAACTAATTCACGCAAGTGTAATAGACGGAATGCGATTAAATTACGCCAATCGTTTTGTGTTTAAACATAATGACCTGGAAAACTTAGAACAAAAGCTAAAACATTCTAAAACCATAGGTGGAAACGTGTTTATTGTTGTAGAAAGCGTATATTCTATGGACGGGGATTTTGCACCGCTTGTTGAAATTTGCAATTTGGCTGAAAAATATAAAGCTGCATTTATAGTTGACGAAGCACACGCCACAGGTTGTTTTGGTGAACAGGGACGTGGATTAGTTACTCATTTGAAATTAGAAAATAGGGTTTTTGCCAGAATTATAACGTTCAGTAAAGGTTTAGGCAATCACGGAGCTGCCGTTTGCGGTAGCGAAACGCTACGCTCCTACCTGATTAATTTTTCGCGGTCTTTTATTTACAGCACCGCAGCGAACTTCCACACGCATCTAACTACCCAAATGGCTTATAAATTTTTGCAAAGCGAAGATCATCAAAGTCCGTTAAGAGAGCGGATTAGTTTCTTTAAAATGCAAATGAAAGATATCAAGCAATTAATAAAATCTGATTCTGCAATACAGGCTCTAGTTATTTCGGGCAATGCTGAGGCAAAAGAGCTTGCGGCAAATTTGCAAACCAGTGGATTTGATGTACGAGCTATTTTAAGTCCAACAGTTAAAAACGGCTCGGAAAGATTGAGAATTTGCTTACACAACCATAATACATTTTCAGAAATTTCTGATTTAACTAACGCAATTAAAAAATTTATATCATATGAGTAAGCCTTTATTTATTACAGGCATTGGTACCGGAATAGGGAAAACTGTTATTTCTGCGGCTTTAACCGAATATTTAAACGCAGATTATTGGAAGCCGATCCAATCCGGAAGCTTAGAATTTACAGATACAGATTACGTAAAAAGTCTTGTTACTAATTCAAAAAGCAAATTCCATCCGGAAAGTTATCGTTTAACTCAACCATATTCGCCTCATAAATCTGCAGACTTAGATCAGATTGAAATTAAATTAAATGAGATCAAACTTCCCTCAACTCAAAATAATTTAATTATTGAAGGTGCCGGTGGATTAATGGTTCCGTTAAACGATCGGGATTTGATGATCGATTTAATTGATCATTTAGATGCTGAAGTTATTTTAGTAATTCAACATTATTTGGGAAGTATAAATCACAGTCTTTTGAGTCTGGAAGTTTTGAAACACCGCAATATTCCCGTAAAAGGAATTATTTTTAACGGCCAAAGTGATTCATACTCTGAAGATATAATCTTGAAGCATTATCCTGTAAAAGTTATTGCCCAAATTTCCGAGTTAATAGATATAGATACTAACGCTATCAAAACCTTGAAGTTTGATCTATAATCTTGCCGCAAAGCTGAGTTCTGCATTTCAACTTTTTTATAATCTAAACTCCTCATTGTTATATTTGCCAGCATAAAGATTAATTTTCATGAAAAATATTAGTGTAATTGGTTCGGGTACAATGGGCAACGGTATAGCACATACATTTGCGCAAAAGGGATTTTCAGTTTCTTTAGTTGATATTTCTGAAGAAGCGTTGAAAAAAGCGATTGAAACAATTGGGAAAAATCTGGACAGACAGGTTAGTAAAAGTTTAATTACTGAAGCCGATAAAGCCGAAACTTTAAAAAATATAAAATCAAGTACTGATTTTAAATCGGGAGTTGAAAATGCTGACCTGGTAGTAGAAGCTGCTACAGAGAACGTTGATCTTAAATT
>JBDTLL010000270.1:0-3493 GCA_039934815.1 Daejeonella sp.
CATCAAAATCAAGAATCATAAACTTGAGCTGACAATTTCTGCTCTCATTATGCTCGGTATTGATTTTTACTATCTCATCGATTTTCCCAATAAATTCTTCGTTCACTTCATGTAAGGGAAGCTGTATAGTTAAGCATTTTGACATTTTATCTCTCAATTCAGAAAGTAAAACCATATTGCTTACTTTAAATTCCCAATTGTCTTTTTGCTTAAAACGCTCAGAAACCATTCCCCGAATCTGTAAAAAGAATCCATCCTGAATATATTGCTTCAACTTCACATAATCTTCTCCAAATAAAACGACTTCAAAGTTATCGCTATAATCTTCCAGCATGAATGAGCCAAATGGTTTACCTGTTTTAGTAGTTCTGTGGGAACACATTGATACCAATCCTCCAATAACCAACTCCCTGTTTTTTATCTTGCCAAACTCTTCTTTATCTTCTTCCAGCACTTCCGCCGATTTCATTCTACTAATTAAGCTTAAATGCTTTACCTGATGGCTACAAAAATTATCCATTTCAAAACGATAATTGTCTAAAGGATGTCCCGTTAGGTAAATACCAATTGCATCCTTTTCATATTTTAGCTTTTCGATCAGCCCAAATTCCGGACAATCCGCCAAAACAGGTTCATTTATTTCTGCATCATTTGTTCCGCCGAACAAGGAAGCTTGAGAAGAATTAGCATTATTCTGAAAATCATTGGTATACTTCACAAGGCGTTCAATTCCGTTGTAATTTCCTCCCTCAGGATTGAAAAAAAACTGCGAACGATTGAACCCAAAGCAGTCAAAACCTCCTGCATACACCAGATTTTCATAAACTTTTTTACTTACCGCTCTGGAGTTTGTACGTCTGGCAAAATCATAAATGGTACTGTAAGCGCCGTTGGCTAATCTTTCTTCAACTATACTTTCAACTGCCTTTTCGCCAACGCCTTTAATTCCCGACATACCAAATCGAATCTCACCCTTTTTGTTCACGGTAAAACTCAATTCAGATTCGTTAATGTCCGGACCTAAAACAGGGATTCCCATTCTCCGGGATTCTTCCATAAAGAAGGAAATCTTTTCAATATTATTCTGGTTGTTTAAAACCGCCGCCATATATTCTGCCGGATAATTGGCCTTTAAATAAGCGGTTTGGTATGCTACAAACGCATAACAGGTAGAGTGAGATTTATTAAATGCATACTGCGCAAAAGCTTCCCAGTCTGTCCAAACCTTTTCAGCAACTTTTAAATCATGCCCGTTTGTTTTGCAACCGTCCATGAATTGAGCCTTCATTTTGTTTAGAACTTCAATCTGTTTTTTACCCATCGCCTTCCGCAACACATCGGCATCACCTTTGCTAAAATTGGCCAACTTTTGCGATAAAAGCATCACCTGCTCCTGATAAACTGTAATCCCGTAGGTTTCTTCCAGATATTCCTGCATATCTTCCAAATCGTAAGAAACCTGTTCACGCCCATGCTTACGCGAAATGAATTTCGGAATATATTCAATTGGCCCCGGACGATATAATGCGTTCATCGCGATCAAATCCTCAAACTTATCGGGTTTTAATTCACGCAAATACATTTGCATTCCATCACTCTCAAACTGGAAAGTTCCATTGGTGTCTCCACGCTGATAAAGATCAAATGTTTTCTGATCCTCCAATGAGATATAATCGATATCGATGGAAACATCATGATTTTGCTTAATCAAACGCAACGCATCTTTTATGATTGTCAGCGTTTTCAGACCCAAAAAGTCCATTTTGATAACACCGGCATCCTCAATTACGCGACCATCAAACTGAGTAACCAATAAATCAGATTCTTTAGAGGTTGCCACCGGAATAATATTCGTTAAATCATACGGCGCAATTATAATTCCCGCCGCATGAATTCCCACGTTTCTCACCGAACCTTCCAAAATCAAAGCTTCTTTTAATACTCTTGCGTGGATGCTTGTTCCTTCAGCCAGTAGATTACGGAGCTTTACAACATTTTCATAATCTTCCGGATTCAGATCCTTTTTAATTTTATCCAGCGGAGCTGTCATTACCTGGACTAAATTCGTTCCCGGACGATCAGGAACCAATTTTGCCAGCATATTAGATTCAGCCAAAGGCAAATCTAAAACCCGTGCAACATCTTTAATACTCGATTTTGCAGCCATAGAACCGTAAGTAATAATCTGCGCCACCTGATTTTTACCGTATTTTTCAACTACGTAATCTATTACTTTCTGACGTCCGGCATCGTCAAAATCCGTATCAATATCGGGCATTGACTTTCTATCGGGATTTAAAAATCTTTCAAATAGTAATCCGTATTTCATCGGATCTATATTGGTTATTCCTGTGCAATACGCAACCACAGATCCGGCCGCAGAACCACGTCCCGGACCAATAAAAACTCCTATATCGCGACCAGCCTGAATAAAATCTGCCACAATTAAAAAGTATCCGGCAAATCCCATGGTGCGTATTGTGAACAACTCAAAATTCAGTCGCTCTTCAACTTCAGGTGAAATTTCTTTATATCGTTCCTTGGCTCCTGTAAAAGTTAAATGCTTTAAATATTCCCATTGGTTCATATTTTCCGCTTCCGGACCTGTATGAATTTTAAATTCGTCCGGGATAGGGAAATTGGGAAGCATAATATCCCGCTTCAACTGGAGATGATCAACCTTATCTACAATCTCATTGGTGTTATCTAAAGATTCTGGCAAATCATGAAACAAAGCGCCCATTTCTGCCTGCGTTTTGAAATAGAACTGATCATTGGGGAAACCAAACCGGAAGCCTTTTCCACTTTCTTCATCTGTAGCGATCGGGGTACTCTGCATATCGCCGGTATTCACGCAAAGTAAAATATCGTGTGCATTTGCGTCCTGCTGATCTACATAATGAGAATCGTTGCTGCAAATAACTTTAACATTATACTTTTTAGCATATTTTAATAAGGCATTGTTAACAATATGCTGCTCATTTATATCATGTCGCTGTAGCTCGATGTAAAAATCCTCACCAAAAAGATCCAGCCACCATTTAAATTCTATTTCACCCTCATCTTCACCGCTTTTCAAAATAGTTTGCGGAACAGAGGCACCAATACAGCATGTTGTTGCGATTAAGCCTTCGTGGTATTGTAAAATCAGTTCCTTATCAATACGAGGCCATTTACTATAAAGCCCTTCCATATACCCCAAAGAGCACAATTTTACCAGGTTTTTATAACCCTGCGCATTCTTTGCCAGCAATAATTGGTGGTATCTTTTATCTCTTTTCTCTTTGGTGAATTGTTTAACATGCCTGTCATTAACCACATAAAACTCGCAACCCACAATTGGCTTTACACCTTGTTTTCCGGCTTCGGCCACAAATTTAAATGCGCCAAACATATTCCCATGATCGGTTATTGCCATTGCTTTCATTCCGTCAGCTTTGGCTTTTTTAAACATTCTGGAAATATCTGCGGCGCCGTCTAGAAGAGAAAATTG
>JBDTLL010000271.1:0-3487 GCA_039934815.1 Daejeonella sp.
TCAAACCAAAACGGATATTTCATAGATTTTGGAATATTATACTTCTCCCTGTTGTATTTTGAAGTGATAATATGCGGCACTTCCGAGTTGAGATCTTTTACATATTCCAGAATAACAATCTTTTCGTTTTTGTTAACAAACGCTATTCCTGCCTTTTTAAACGGCCATTTATTGTTGTTTTGCTTCTTATAGTCTCTGAGCAGCCAACGCGGTAATTCTTTATTTTGGAGCGTATCAAAAGAATCAAAATATTTTCCAACCCAACCCGTCCATTTAATTTTAAAAGTGTTTTCCATCTCCTGTGCAATTGCCGGCGAAGTGGGAGTGGCAAACGTGTTAAATTCGGTAATGATCAGCTTTTTTTGCTGCTTCATTCTTTTGATCAGGTACAAATCATTTGCAGACAAACCACCATAAATTAGCTTTTGCCTTTCGCTGATATTTTTTCCCTGAAACCATTCGCTTGCGTAAATTCCATATGTATCTGTTACATACATCATATTACTGGCGTTCGAGATTTGATCGAGCTGTTCGTTGCTGTATTTTTCTAATCCTTTTACCTTATATTTTTGATCAGGAAGTGGAAAAAAGCCAAAATAATCCCGCTTTACGCGATACAATTCATCAGAAGTTTTAGAATATTTCTGATTTCTTAAAACCCAGGTTAATGAAGCGTGCTCCTGACCGGCCGTATTCAATACGGTTTTATCTATAATGGCAATTACCATTTTTGTTTTTGGCCATACCAACCATGCTACAAACATCCATATGGGCAGTAACATCAGGAAATAAAAGAATATGGAGGTTTTTGAGTACCGTCTTTTAGGTCTTTTCATTAGAATTTGTGCTGAAAGCCTACACTCATATTAAACTGATTGCCGTAAGTTCCGATAATAAATTCTTCGTTTACAAATGTTCCGGATAAGCTGATGACTGATCTTTTCTTAATAGTATGAGAATAATCCAGACCGGCTTTATAGCTGTTTAATAAATTGGGAACGTCTAATAACCTGGAATTATCATCGGGCGAAGCACCTGTTCCCAAATTAAATCCGAAAAAATCGTTACGGTTATCATTCAAAATAAATTTCACAATCAAATTAACGGAAGCGGATAACTTGCCGTCTGACGGAGTTAAATAGGAGCGGACGTTATAAAAGTTGTTTCCCAAATATTTCCCGAGCCCAAGCACAAAAACATCTGTTGATTTGGTAAACTTCAAATGGCGTATGCCAAGTTCGGCTTCCAGGCTTTTAGGTAATGATTTATAAAGTGAAAATCCGATGCGATATTTTGGATACAATCCATCGCCCGTTAGGGCACTTGCCAAACCAATGTAGCTATATAAGCCTTTCATAATTCGCGGATAGCTTTCTGCTTCTAACTCGGTTCCGTTCTGGCTAAAACGATTTGCATAATTTAAGCCTACAGTGTAAGAAAATGCTTTGGATTTATTGCCATAGTAAACACTCGCAATCTGCCACGGATCTGTATATCGTTTATCAAAATAGATGTATGAATAGCCCAAACCAACGCTGTGAATGCGAAGCTCATCTTTCAAACTTTCATTCAGATCTAATATGCCTTTACTATCGGGATGATTATTTAAAAATGAACTTGTAAGCTGATACGCTTCTTTTGTGCTCTCAAGAGAATTTAATGCTTTTGCTTTCTTTAAGGTAAAGGTTTCCGATTCCGGATAATATTGCAAACCATCTGTAGCAATTTTTAATGCTTCAGGAAACTGATCGTTAAAATATTCCACATCAAAATACGCACTTAATGCTTCTTCATTTTTTGGTTCCGAAGTTAAAACACGTTTAAATTCAGTTCTGGCGCTATCGGGTTTATCAGACCAGGTGTACAAACGACCTAAAAATATGCGTATGTCGGCATAATCCGGACTTCTGTCTAAAGCTTTTTTAGAAATAGCAATAGCTTTAGGATAGTTACTGTTATCAAATGCTTCTTTTCGGGCTATTTTAAACAGTTCATCCGAGTCGGGTTCATCCTGCGCATGCAGCAATTGGACGTTTAAGAAATTCAGCGATAAAAATAAACTTGAAAAGAGGAGCAGCGTAAATTTTTTGTTCATTAAAAATTAGATCAATTACTATAGTATCAGTTGCTTTGTACGGTTTTGAATTTTAAAAGGTTCAGAGCTAAAATGTTTCCTGACACATTTTTGAAGGCCGGATTACAGAGAGATAATTAATTCGTTGCTGTCTCAAAATAAAGAATTGCGGGTAAAAATTTGGATTATCAGACACGATTTACAGCGGTTTTTAAATTAAATAAATTGCTGATTAAATCTTTTTAATCAGAGCTTTTAGCTTTTAAACATTTACCGTTAACTTGCCGACATGAATATTGAATTTAATAAGAACGAAGATGTAAATAAACAGCTTCTGTACGATGTTAAGACCAGGTTAAAGAAAATATATGCAGGCGGCGGAGAGAAAGCCGCAGCAAAACAGAAAGCAAAAGGTAAAATGCTGGCCCGCGAAAGGGTTGACTATCTTTTGGATGAAGGCTCAGAATGGCTTGAAATAGGTGCTTTTGTTGCCGAAGATATGTATGAGGCGCAAGGCGGATGTCCTTCTGCCGGAGTAATTACCGGAATTGGGTATGTGTCAGGTCGCCAGTGTATGGTGGTAGCAAATGATGCAACTGTAAAAGCAGGAGCATGGTTCCCGATGACGGCAAAGAAAAATTTACGTGCGCAAGAAATTGCGATGGAAAACCGCTTGCCGGTCATTTATCTGGTAGATTCTGCAGGCGTATTTTTACCTATGCAGGATGAAATTTTCCCTGATAAGGAACATTTCGGACGCATATTCAGGAATAACGCTATTATGAGCAGCAGTGGGATTGTCCAGATTTCTGCAATTATGGGTTCATGTGTTGCGGGCGGTGCGTATTTGCCAATTATGAGCGATGAAGCGATGATCGTGGATGGAACCGGTTCGGTTTTCCTTGCGGGAAGTTACCTGGTAAAATCTGCTATTGGTGAAGATATTGATAACGAAACCTTGGGTGGCGCAACCACACACTGCGAAATTTCTGGAGTAACAGATTACAAGCATCCAAATGATCAGGCTTGTCTGGATTCTATCCGGAATATTATGAGCATGATTGGCGCTCCGGAAAACGCGGGCTTCGACCGTATTAAACCCGTTGCTCCAAAGAAAGATGAAAAGGAAATTTACGGCCTGCTTCCGGAAAACCGGGAAAAGCCTTATGATATGCTCGAAATAATTGAGCGTTTGGTTGATAATTCTGAATTTGAAGAATATAAAAAGCTTTACGGACAAAGTATAATTTGTGGCCTGGGCAGAATTGATGGCTGGGCTGTAGGTATTGTTGCCAATCAGCGTAAAGTGGTTAAAAGCAAAAAAGGCGAAATGCAGTTTGGAGGAGTTATTTATTCTGATTCCGCAGATAAAGCAACACGCTTCATTATGAACTGCAATCAGAAAAAAATACC
>JBDTLL010000272.1:0-3482 GCA_039934815.1 Daejeonella sp.
CCATCATGTCAACCATTGAAACGGATGATCTATTGAGTGTCCAGTAATGTTTTAGCCTCTGCACGTCGTCGGTTTTGCAGGTACAGAGTTTTAGCTGGGTGGAGATTTTACACATGATTTAGTTAAATGCTTTTATTCGTTTAATTGATATGGCTCGTTCGTATGCGACACGCGTGCGCTAATGTAATTTGATGCGCTAACACTAACATCCGGAATACCTTATTGTTATTCATCCTATCGTGTAGCGTTTATTGGCATTTAACTATTCTGATAAAATTTCACGAACAGCTTGCAACTATTCCAATTTTCAAATCGTCTTGCTACTAATATTAAACAAAATATATGCAAATCAAGAAACTTACAAGCTTCCTACTTTTATTAGTCAGCACTACCCTCTTCGCTCAAACACAAGAAACCAAAGACTCAGTCTACTATGCAAAATTAGCCCAAGGTGGCACCAAAATGATTTCGGTACAGAATGGAAAATACAAAGTCTTTACCCAAAAAATTGGTAAAGGAAAAATAAAATTACTGTTGTTACATGGCGGACCAGCCAACGGACACGAATATTTTGAAAACTTCCCTAAATACTTAAAAAAACAAGGCATAACCATTTACTACTATGAACAATTGGGATCATATTATTCGGAAAGTCCATTAGATTCTACCGCATACACGCCTAATGCATTTGTTGAACACGTAGAAGAAGTGAGAAAAGCACTTAACCTGAAAAACTTTTATTTACTTGGACATTCATGGGGCGGCATGCTGGCCGAATTATATGCACAGAAATACCAGAAAAACCTGAAAGGGCTAATACTTTCCAATGTGCCAGGTTGGGATTTCTCTTCCCAGAAAGATGCAAAGATATTTAGTGATAGTTTAACGAAATTGGTTTTTAACACTGCTGCTGAAGATCTTTCATTAAAACAATATCAGCCTGAAGTTTTGGATTCTGTGTTGAGCGGTAAAAATCTGAGCAATAAAACGCTTAGCAAAACTATTATGCGACAATACAACAAAATTTTAGACAGCACCATGACCCGTCATACCTACTATTATAAGGAGGGTGCACTTCCTGAACCTTTGCGTCGGGATGAGGCACACTCCAAGGCAAATACTAAAAATAACCCGTATCTTAAAAAATTGCAATTATCCCACCGTAAAGTGGATTATAAACCCGCACTCCTTTCTATAAAGACCAATACCTTGCTCTTAGGTTCGGCCCATGATTATATGTATGCTCAGGGTTATTATGACATGAAGAAAGCGATGACAAATGCGAATGTACGCGTAGAAATTGTGCCAGATGGATCGCACTTTGCCATGTGGGACGATCCCGAACATTATTTTGAAGTCTTAACAAAGTTTATAAAAGATGTGGAAAAGAAACGTTTTAAAGATTGATAAAAACAAACTCGCTACCACCTATTTGATTTAACAGAAAACTTGCTCGTCATGTCCTTTAAACGTCATGGCGAACGGTTTTAGGCCGCCGGGCCACTTTTTTAAATCATCGCGAGGGAGAGCATCCCAATCTATAACTGCATGGTCCAACTAAAGCCAACAATCTGCCAAGTCTTCTACTCTACTATTAAATAACCTTTTGAGTGTAATGGCAAGCAAATGCATGGTGATCTGTACTAAGCATTTGCCAGGTAAACTCTGGTTATTAGGCTACAAAAACAGCAATCCATTCTCCTTTAATTCTTTAAAAACTTCTCTATCCAAAAATGTTGAAATTCGCCAGCTCCGGAGTCATTAAAAGATTTTCTAATTCTCCAAATGAAGATACTGCTTTCCGATTTACCGAAAGCGAGTGCAAAGTTTCAATAAGCCATCGTCCCTTCTTTCTTTGTGTGTGGAAGAAAAATGTATTTCTTTTAAAAATTTGGACTTACAGCTACAGAGTTTTATCTAGGTGGAGATTTTACACATGATTTATTAAAATGCTTTTATTCGTAAACGAAAGGGCTTATTCGCACGCGGCACGCGTGCGCTAACTGAGAGAGATTTACGTAGAAAAAATCAGCTTATTTCTTGTCCAATAAACATAAGTGTCTTTGTTTCTGGAATAATAACATGAAATTCACGCATTCCATATTCACGGTCAAACGGTTCTTTGACTTTAACTCCTTCAAGTTTATCTTTCATATTAGTCCATACTTTTTCAACGTCATCCACTTCTAAATAAATTTCCATTTCTCCAATGGCAGAACCTGCTCTTAAAATATGTACTGTTAAATTGTCTTTATATAAAATAAAGTAAGTTTTATCGTTTCGTCCAACCTTGAAGTCAAGTAGATCTATGAAAAATGATACCGTTTTTTCCATATTGTATGATGGAATCATTGGGCTTAAATATTTTGCTTTGTACATTTTCCTTTCGTTAGCTAAATGTAGACCTTATTTAAAGAATAGTAATGTATCCTTATCTGGTCGTAGCGTCTTGCTACCCACCCTTACCGTAATTCAATCCGGTCTATCTCCAGTCTAAAATTCTCGGCTTTTCCATTGGCTATCAAAAACCGGATTTCCTGTAGCTTACTGGCGTTGAAGTTGGGTTGGTTCAGTTTATTTCCGCGGTAGGTAGGTTCCATTTTGTTAAGCGGAACCTCTATATTTTGCCATTCTCCGCTGGTTTTAAAAGTATATATGTATGATGCCCTTTCATTCAGATCAGCTTTTATTCTGAACTGATATTCCTTTCCGTCTCCTTTTAACCGGATGACGGCATTGTGATAGCCACTTATGTCTCGGGTCTTAAAATGATATTGCATGGAAGCAAACCCGCCGTTGTTCTCCAAAGAAACATATCCTGTGAAAACCGCATTGCCCTCTTTACTTCGCGAGAGTTTACTGGTAGAAGTTCCACCCATCACCACATCGTTCTCTATTTCCCAGACAGACCAGTCTGATGAGGAACTAAAATCAAAAAGAAGTAAGCTGTTCATAATAAAAATAGTTACAAATAAAGCTTTCATAGCTGTTTGTGTTTCAGAAGTTAAATTACACTTTTCGCATTGAATAGAACGACTATTCCCCGATACAAATCTTCGAAGTTATTCTTCGGTTAAAGCTTTCCAGTGCCGAGTTCCCTTACAAAAGCAGCAAGCCATTTTCCTTTAATTCTTCAAAAGCTTCGCTGTTCAGAAAATGCTGAAAATCGCCGGCTCCGGACGAATTAAAAGATTGTTCTACTTTTTCAAAAGAAGATACTGTTTCAGAATTTACCGAAAGCAAGGGCAAGGTTTCTACAAGCCATCGTGCCCATTCTGCTTTGGTTTGTATCACAAAGACATCTTTTTTATTGTGAAAAGTTAAAGCGTCCATGTTCAGCGGATTCTTTTTTCCTTTTTTAACGTAATATTTTACCGCAGGAAAACTACCTAACCAGATGACTTTTGTGCTGGGTTTAATGATTTTCGGTTCAGGCGAAGCCAGAGCTTGTTCGATAAACTTTGGCGATATAGTGGTACGGG
>JBDTLL010000273.1:0-3476 GCA_039934815.1 Daejeonella sp.
CAAAATTACTGTAAAACCATCATTAACTGCTTTCGCGAGATTGGTAATTGCAATTGCCTCTTTTATTATCGGATTACTAACAATAGGGTTTTTAACAAAGAAAATGAAGAGATAGTGTCCCCAATAATTTAGAATGACCATCTGCTAATATTTAAAGAGCACCAGACAAGTTTGCTTTAACGGGGAAGTAATTAAAAACATCGCTAAACTTTATACGCGATCATCATGGCTTCCAAAAGAGTTTTCAATTTTCTTATCGCTCTTTTTTTGATAAATCCATCCACGGTTTTTGCCCAGGAACAAAAAATCGCGGATAGCCTGGCTTTTGTTTATCAGCAAAAAAAACTTACTGATACCGCAGAATTAGAACTGCTTTTAAATCTCTCATTTAACGAACTTAGAGATTTAAATAAGGGCTTGAAGTATGCCGAAGAGCTAATAAGTCTGGCCAAACAACGTGGAAGCAGCAACTATTTACGCAGGGGTTATTTTTTAAAGGGAACAAAAGAAAGATCTCTTGGCAAGTTAGAAGAAGCGCTGGCAGCGTATTTTAAAAGTGCTGAAATAGCCCGAAAATCCAAACACTTAAGTGCCGAAGGAGAATCTTACGGCGCCATTGCGGATGTTTATTCAGTCAGCAACAATCACATCAATGCTATTAATTACTACAATAAAGCAATATTTATTCTTCGGCAAACTAAAGATTCAATTAGCCTTGCCTCTTACCTGCTTAATGCGGGGGACGAATTGCGCAAAACTAACAATTTCAAGTCCGCTCTTTTATATTCCAAAGAGGCCAGGTTAATTTTCAATAAGTTAAACTATCTGAGCGGGCAGGGATATAGCCTGGGCAATATCGGAATGGTATACGCCAGTTTGGGAAGGAATAACCTTGCACAGAAATACATGAATGAAGGCATGAGCATTCTGGAGCAAACCCAGGATTACCATCCCATTTGTGAGTATCTTATTTCAATGGCAGATGTCTATTCGGATAAAGGCGATGAGCAGGCTGCGTTGAACTATGCACTAAGAAGCCTGCAGCTGGCCGAAAAGATTGGACTGAAAGAACAGATTGGGCAGGCCAGTCTTAAACTGTCAGAATTGTATGAAAAACAAGGGAACATTAATGAGTCTTACAAATATTATAAAAGGCATATCGCATATAGAGACAGTATTAAAAACATCAAAACCGTGCAGCAAATGGCCAATTTACGCACCAATTATGAAGTTTCCCAAAAACAGGATGAGGTAAATCTTCTTAGCCGGCAAAAACAAAATGATAGATACCTAACAATCTCATTAGGCATCATACTCAGTTTAACAATAATTATTTTGAGCATTTTATTGACTAATAATCGACTTAGAAAAAAAGCTTATACCAATTTAAATTTACAAAAGCAGAAGACAGACGCTCAAAGGGCGAAAGCAGAAGCAGCACTAACTAATTTGCAGTCAACACAAAAACAACTCATTCAGGCAGCAAAAATGGCTTCATTAGGTGAACTTACCGCAGGAATAGCACATGAGATACAAAACCCCTTAAATTTTGTGAATAATTTCGCAGATGTGTCCGGAGAACTTTTAGGCGAATTAACACAAACTTTAGAAGGCAAATTAAAATGCTCTGACCAGGCTCAAACAGAAGAAATAATAAATAACCTGGAGAATAATCTTAAAAAAATAAGCAATCACGGGCAACGGGCAGATTCAATTGTAAAGGGGATGTTGCAGCATTCAAGGCTAAGCGGTGGCAAAAAAGAACTTACAGATATTAATGCCTTAACCGAAGAATATTTACGCTTAAGCTATCATGGCTTAAGAGCTCAAAACAAAGAGTCCTCCGCAAATTTTACAACCAATTTCGATCACGCAGTTGGCAAGCTGGACGTTCTCCCACAAGACATAGGACGTGTATTATTGAATTTATACAATAATGCTTTTTATTCGGTAGAAGAAAAGAAAAAACGAGTCAACTTTGCTTTTGAGCCACTTGTAACTGTACAAACAAAGAGAGTTGGCAACATGGTCCAGATATCTATAAAAGATAACGGACTGGGAATACCGAACAATATCCTCGATAAAATATTTCAGCCTTTCTTCACCACAAAACCATCAGGCCAGGGCACTGGCCTCGGTTTATCATTAAGTTATGATATTATAAAAGCACACGGCGGGGAATTGGACGTTAAAACAATAGAAGGTAAGTTTGCTGAGTTTATCATCCAATTGCCTGTCGGCAAACCCAGGAGTTTATAAACTCAATATTAGCAATGATCCGGCGTTAATAAATCTTATGATTACAGAAAATCAATACACTTTCTATTATCTCAGTTCTTCTTATTATTTTTATCGCCGATGGATAATTTTATAGTTTCAGCAAGAAAATACAGACCGGCAACCTTCCAGACAGTTGTTGGTCAGCAACACATTACCAATACGCTGAAAAATGCTATCGTAAATAATCAGCTTGCCCAGGCGTTTTTATTCTGCGGACCACGTGGCGTGGGAAAAACTACCTGCGCACGTATTTTAGCGAAGACCATCAATTGTCAAAATTTATCAGAAAATGCAGAAGCTTGCGGAGTTTGTGATTCATGCCGTTCTTTTCAGAATGGAAATTCATTCAATATCCATGAGCTGGATGCGGCTTCAAATAACTCGGTAGATGACATCCGAAGTTTAATTGAGCAGGTTCGCATACCGCCACAAGCAGGAAAGTACAAAATTTATATTATTGATGAGGTTCATATGTTGTCTCAGTCGGCATTTAATGCTTTTCTGAAAACGCTGGAAGAACCTCCATCCTACGCTATTTTTATATTAGCCACTACAGAAAAGCATAAAATTCTCCCAACTATATTATCCCGCTGCCAGATATTTGATTTTAACCGCATTAAGGTTGAAGATATGGCAAATCATCTGGCAGGCATCGCACAAAAAGAAAATGTGCAGTATGATTCTGATGGCTTGCATTTAATTGCCCAGAAAGCAGACGGAGGTTTGCGTGATGCTTTATCGATGTTCGATCAGATAGTTAGTTTTTCGAACAAAAACGTAAACTATAAATCTGTAATTGACAATCTGAACATTCTGGATTACGATTATTATTTCCGTTTAACGGATGCTTTACTGGCGGAAAATGTTTCTGAAACCTTGCTGATTTTTGATGAGATATTAGGTCATGGTTTTGATGGCAATCATTTTATAACCGGATTGGCCAATCATTTCAGGAATTTATTGGTAGGAAAAGACGCCGTTACCATGAAACTTCTGGAAGCGAGTGAAGGCATAAAACAAAAATACCAGCAACAGGCGCAGGCAACTTCCGCTTCGTTTCTCGTATCCGGATTAAATATTGCGAACCAATGCGATTTGAATTACAAGACCAGTAAAAATCAGCGATTGCAGGTTGAACTGGCGCTGATCAAACTCTGCCATATAAAATCGGTTCTGAATATTTCAACTTCATCCAC
>JBDTLL010000274.1:0-3475 GCA_039934815.1 Daejeonella sp.
AAACAGATCTATTTTCAGCTAACCTTAGGAAAATGTACAAAGCAAAATATTTAAGCCCAATGATACCATCTTTTGATATTGAGAAAACGGTATCATTTTTCATAGATTTCCTTGACTTCGAGGTTGCCCGGGATGACAAAACTTATTTTATTTTATATAAAGATGAGTTAACGCTACATATATTAAGAGCGGGATCTGAGATCGGCCAAATGGAATTTTATTTAGAGGTTGATGACATAGAACAAGTATGGACTAAGATGAAAGATAAACTTGAAGGAATAGTAGTCGAAGAACCGTTTAACCGGGAATATGGGATGCGGGAAGTCCATATAATTATCCCGGCAACAAAGACGCTTATGTTTATTGGACAAGAAATAAACTAGAACTGGTCCTGGCACTCCGCTGACGATCTATGTTCCGTATAATTTAACAAAAAGAAATTAAGGCAGCATCGGAAGAAAAAATCAGGCGTATTGGGTATGTGTTCTTTACAAATTATATAAATGAGCTAAATCAAATGGTTTTTCCACATGATCATCAAACAGATCCATGCGTTCTGATTTATAAATTGGGGTCGTCTGTTTTATGGCAGATATCCCGTATGTGTCCGTCGAGTTCATGAGCGCAAATAAGTATTTTATCCATAAGTTCTGATCTTAAAGAATCGCAAATTGATGGAGATTGCATCAGATCTACCAGTCCCATGATACCAGCCAAAGGAGCCCGTACAATGTGAGATTGTATAAAAGCTATTTCCCTAAGTTTCTTATTTTGTTCCTCAATCTTGTTTAAATAGTTTAATCGCTCTGTTACATCTTTGAAATAAACGGAAAGGCCAGACTCAGACGGATAAGCACTAATTTCATAATGTTTTTTTAAAGGATCAAAATAGTCTACAAAATGAACGGCCTTTTTCGTTTCTAAAGCCTGATGGTACATGATGTACGATTCGGAACCTATACTCTCTGAAAACCTCTCCCATAAACAAGCCCCTAACATCTTACTTTTGGGTGCGAGCAGCAGCTTTTCTGCCCGGTTGTTCCAGTAAGTAACTATAAAGTTTTTGTCAACGGCAAAAAAGGCATCGTCAATACTTTCCAGAATAATTTCTTTGTCTTCCAGCGCCTCTACAGTTGCCAGTTCCGCTCTTTTCCTTACATCTATATCCTGAAAGCTACCGTATAGTTTGATGCATTTGTTTTTAGTAAATTCTGCCTCACCGTTAACCCTTACCCAGCGCTCCGTACCCTTTGCAGTTACGATTTGTAATTCTAAATCCCAGGAAATTCCATTGTCAATAGCCTGGCGTAAGGCCATTTCCATTTTTTCCCGACTCTCACCTGTTTTAAAATACTTCAGAACGCCGGCTGGTGAAGGGGGCTGCAGCTCGTCCAGCTCGTGTATTTCTCTGGTCATATCAGACCAATACAGCGTATTGTTAGGGTAATTAATTTCAAAACTTCCTATCCTGGCTAAACTATTGGTTTTGGCAAGAAGCTCTTCTAACTTTTTTCTCTCGGAGATATCTTTCATCGCTCCAACCATCCGAACAGCCTTTCCCTGTTCATCTCTGATCACAAATCCATGGTTTACAACAAACGCATATTGCCCGCCGGCAAGTTCGTATCGATATTCATCCTCCCAATTACTTTCAATTCCCTCCAGTAAATTTGCAATATTTGATTCTACTCTATTTATATCCTCAGCATGGATCTTACCAATATCAAATTGGAACTCTTTTCTATCGTCTGGAAATATCTGGCCGAATATTGTTTTAAAACCCTCACCGTGGTAAACAAGGCCTGATAGTATGTCCCAGTCCCAAATTGCTTCAGATGTAGCTTTATTCACATATTCGTACCGGGTATTGCTTTGTTTTAAAGCACGCTCAGCTTTAATACGAGCTGTAATATCAATACCCATGCATTGAACTTCCTGGGGCTTACCATGTGCATCGGTTAAACAAATAATATCCCATAAGGTGGTTTTAATTTCGCCATTCTTACCACGTTTGTCTATTTCTACCTGAAATACTTCATTTAATTTTTCCCGGATTATATTACTTAAGTTTTTGATCCGTTCATGGTGATAATCCATCACGAAATCCAACAGATTGTTTCCCAGAATTTCTTCGTTCGGATATAACCAGGCAAAGTCTTCGTTGAATTTTTTATTATAGTAAGTGTAATTGCCGGATAAATCTGTACGGATAACATAGTTCGTTTGAGATTCAACAATGCCGCGATGACGAGCTTCGCTGATCAGCAGTTTCTCAAGGGCCAATTTTTTCTCTGTAACATCCTGAACGGTTCCTTCAAAAGCTATGAACTGATTATCAGTATTTTTAATTGACTTTCCTTTTTCATGAACCCATTTTACAGAACCATCAGGCAGAATAATCCGGTGTTCATAATCATGATCTTTTATACCCTTTAGAAAATCTGCCCGTTCATTTAAATATCCCGCCCGGTCTTCGGGATGGATACTGTCCATTAACAGGTCCTCATTAATTATACATTCCTTGTCGCACAAACCCCAGATGCTATAAATCTCCTCCGACCAGTACAGCGAGTCTGCGGAGGGTTGGAAAATCCAGTATCCTAATTTTCCATTTTTTTGAGCTGTAACAAGTTTCGCTCCGTCATCTTTAAGCTTTTTCAAAGTAAGTTCCCTTTCGGTAACATCTCTGCAGATAATCATACTGCACTCTTTATTCTGATAAAAGCAGCGATAGCTTATAATTTCGACCTTTATTAACGATTGGTCTTTTTTTAAATGATTAGAAACCCCAAAATGAATAATTCCCATTTCACCATTATTATTTTTAATGGTATCCCAAACTGCCGGGATCTCATCCTGAGGTCGGATGTCATTAATGGTCATGCTCAAAAACTCGTCCCGGTTGTATCCGTAATGACTTATTGCTGCTTCATTCACTTCCAGAATTTTTAACGAATCGAGTTCGAATATCCATCTGGGCTCAGCACTGTTGTTCATTTGTTTTTTGAAACACTCGCCGCTTAACTGCACATGATATTCCGCATCGCTTACCGATTGCACACTATGCATGATATAAATCAGCTTGCCGCCATCATCAAATACCGGGCGATTTTCACAGTTCCAATAAACGCTTTCACTCAATTTTTCTCCGAAAGTATCAAACTGGTGCTTTTGTATTTTCATTTTATCCGGAACCAAACTTCCCATTACAGTTTTTAATGAGTTTAGCAATGTACCGGATTGATTAAAATGTGTATCGTCGTTATAAGGAACGGAATCTAAAATTCTGACACCCTTAACATCTTCTTCAATTGCTCCCGTAGCTTCTAAGTAAGCCTGGTTCACTCCGGCAATCGTAAAGTTTGGAGCGTCAGTACTCAAAAGCAGGCAGGGTGAAGGGAAAGCCTTAAAAATGTTTAACATTGATGGGGTTATATCAGAAATTTCTTTTTACGGAAACTGTTTGGTTAATTTT
>JBDTLL010000275.1:0-3469 GCA_039934815.1 Daejeonella sp.
CCGTACGGAATATTCATAAAAAACATCCCGATTAAAACCACAGGCACTGTTAACACTGACGCGAAAATGGTTTTATGCTTTAATTCTTTATAGTAATTGTCTTTAACTTCCTGTTGCTTTTCATCTGCATTTTCTGTATCCACAATTAAATCATAACCAATGCTTTGTACTGCTTTCTGAATTTCGGGCATGTCTACAACTTCCTCATCGTAAGAAATTGAAAGCGTTTGGTTAGCATAATTCACGCTGGATTTTTCAACGCCTTGTAACGAACCGGTAATACTTTCTACACTGCCTGCACAGGCCGCACAACTCATTCCGGTTACAGGTAAAACAATTGACTCCATAGAACTAATATTAAGATTTGATTTACAACAAAGTTAACCAACAGGCAGCGCCCGGGGTTTACATCATTTCGTATAAAATTTATAAAATTTCTTCTTTCCTTCCGGGATAAGATTCAGGCAAAAAACTGGTCCGAAAAGTTAACCATGAATAATTCTTTGGTGCTTCTTGTAATTCCGGTGTATAGCCAGCGTAAAAATTCGGTATTCATCATCTCATCCGTTAAATATCCCTGATCGATAAAAACAGCATCCCATTGTCCGCCCTGCGCTTTATGACAGGTAACGGCAAAAGCAAATTTGATTTGCAAAGCATTGTAATACGGATCTTTCTTAAGCTCCTGCATGCGCAAGCGCTTATTTTCGATATGCTGATAATCTTCCATAACCGCATCAAAAAGTTTTTTGTTGTTTTCTTTAGAAAGACTTGGCGTATCCGCATAAAGCGTATCCAATAAAACCTTGCAGGTAAGGGGTTCTTCATCCGGATAATCTACTAGTTCCAACACAATTTCCGCGAAGCGAAAACCATATTGCTCATGCAGATTCCGCACTTTTCTAATTTTACCTATGTCACCATTTGCGATAAATGTTCCGCTGTTTTCTGCCGGGTCCAGCCAGAAATAATTATTGCGAACCACCATAATATAATCGCCGCCCGTTAATTCCTCTTCGCGATACAAAATCCGGTTACGAATATTTTGATTGTAGGCATTTGCATTTTTGTTGGAACGGCAAATAACAAGCGTATTTTCCATACCAAACTTGTCGTAGGCATAGTTCAATCCTTCAATCAGTTTTTCTCCCGTCATGCGGAAAATATCCCGGAAGCCTTTATTTACAATTTGCGGAAATTCATTTTCGTCGCGGCGGATGAGTTCCCTAATTTCCGTGGCATTGTATAAAATTCCCGACTGCTTTTCCTGGCGCACCACATCGGTAAGCTCATAGCTGAAAAGAGTGACAGTAAAAATATCGGCCATGATTTTCAGGTCAAGCGCCGGACTATTATCTGAGCCCACAGGAGGCAGTTGTGCTGTATCGCCAACCAGCATCAGTTTGCAGTTTTTACCGTTGTAAACAAAGCTTACCAGATCATGCAACAAACTGTTTCTGCTAAATTCACCCGACTGATCTGAAATCATTGAGGCTTCATCAACAATAAAAACGGTATTTTCTGCCAGATTTTCGCCAAGCATAAAATTCATATCCGGACTTGTCGCTTCTTTTTTCCGGTAGATTTTTTTATGAATGGTAAATGCTTTTTTACCGGAATAATTACTGATTACTTTTGCCGCACGGCCGGTTGGAGCTAATAAAACGGATCGTAAATTAATTTTAGGCAACACTTTAACCAATGAGCTGATCAAGGTGGTTTTACCCGTTCCGGCATAACCTTTCAGAATAAAACATTCATCACCATCGTCCGCTTTTAAAAAGCGTTCCAGAACCAGAAAAGCTTCCCGCTGTTGTTGTGTTGGTATTTTACCAAATTGCTGTTCTAATAACTGATGAATGCTGCTCACTATCGCAAATTTGCATATTCTGTCTCAACTAACCTATTATTGCCGCAAATGCCTGTTCGGCAAAAACGAAAAACGTAATTTGACAAAATATTTTACTTTTGTTGCAGATGAATAATAAGGAACAATTCTCAGACGAACTTTATCAATTGAACGAATCAGAAACTAAAGATCTGCTTATTCAACTGGGAGACCATTATATTTCTTACGCGGTTATAAATCCGGAGCAAAAAATTCTGCATTATTTAGCCCGTACCAAAGTAAATCCCGAACTGTCTCTACAACAAAACCTGGATAACTTAATTGAACTTAATACAGACCTGACTTTAAAATACCGGAAGGTTAAAATTTGTGTAGATACAAATCGCTTTACCTTTATTCCCGAAGATTTGTTTGATGAGAATTTAATTGATGAGTATGCTCATTTTATAAATTCGGATACTAATTCGAAGATAAATGTTGCCTCTCTTGGGGATCTGGCTATTAAGAACGTGTTTGCCATTAACCATGAATTATCGGAAAATCTTCAGCTAAGATTTGACAAGCCGTCAGTCAGCACTAGTATTTGTCCGTTTTTAAGTGCTTGTTATATTTTATTAACGGCAGATCCTTCAGAACTTTTCATCAATTTTAATGAAAAATCTTTCGGCGCCGCCTATTTTGTAGATGGCGACTTTATTTTCTACAATCAGTTTGAGTTTGAAACTCAGGAAGAATTTAATTACTATTTACTGAACCTTATTAATCAACTGGAAATTCATCTTGCTACCTGTAAAGTCCGGATTTCTGGAAATTCAGATCAGCGTGCCCAAAACAAATCGGTTATAGAAAAGTATTTTCTGGAAATATCTCAACCAGATGTTAACCAGATTTTGCAAACCTCCTCTTCAATTTCATCAAAGGCAGATTTACAATCGTATTTCAACTTAATCAGTTTATCGTTATGCGAATAATTGGCGGTCAGTTAAAAGGAATCAGAATAAATCCTCCTGCCAATTTACCGGTTCGCCCTACTACAGATCTGGCAAAGGAAGCGCTATTTAATATCCTTTATAATCAATATGATTTTGATGAAATTAAGGTTCTCGACCTTTTTAGCGGAACGGGCAATATTTCTTTAGAATTTGCTTCACGCGGAGTTCCAGAAATTATATCTGTCGATCGCGATCAGGGTTGCTGCAATTTTTTAAAAACATCTGCCGTAAAATATCAACTCGATAGTATTCAAATTCATCGTGCAGACGTATTTAAATTTTTAGAAATGGAAACGGAAACTTTTGATATCATTTTTGCTGATCCGCCTTATGACTTGACTCGTCTTCCGGAAATCGCCAGAATTGTTTTTGAAAGAAATCTGGTTAAAAAAAATGGGTATCTCATTATTGAACATCCCAGTATGAAGCAATTAAATAATCATCCCAATTACAAGGAAACCAGAAAGTATGGTTCATCTTCGTTCAGTTTCTTTGAACCTTTGGACGTTTAGTTTTCCTTTCAAATTATCATTTGTACATCTAAAATATAATCTGTTAAATTTAACGCATGAAAATTGCCCTTTTCCCGGGATCTTTTGATCCGGTTACCAAAGCACATGTTGATATT
>JBDTLL010000276.1:0-3462 GCA_039934815.1 Daejeonella sp.
ATAATTTTTTCCAGCTGATTAGCTTGTACAACTCCGGATTGGCGCCATTTTATTTCTCCGTTTTTAAATAAAATCAGAGTAGGAACTCCGGAAATATTATATGCCGCAGAGGCTTTCGGATTTTTGTCGACATCTATTTTAATGATAGTTGCCTTACTTCCGATGGAATTTTTAACCTGATTTAAAATCGGGGCCATTACTTTACACGGCCCGCACCATTCTGCAGAAAAATCTACAAGTACAGGTTTATCACTATTAATAAGCTCCTTAAAGGAATTTGGTTTTTGAGTTTGAGCTTCCATAACACACGCGGTTTTAGTATTTCAACAGCAATAAAATTCCTTTGTTTCAATTATAAACCCTATATCCGTTTTTTACAAAACTCGAAAAATAATTCATTTCCCTGGCGGGGATTAATTGAATCTTTACAAGTTTCTAATTCATTAATAGTAAAAAAAGGGTTAAATAGTTGGATATATTCTTCTCTGTTTCCGCCAAATGGTGGTCCCGGTTTTTCAAACTGAGTATTAAAAAGTAAACCTGCTATGCAACCAGCATTTTTTAATAACTGATAAGCTTTTTTAACGTACATCTCACGCATTTCTGGAGTAATAGCGCAAAAAAATGTTTGTTCCAGAATCAGATCATATTTTTCATCGTGTTCGAAAAAATCTCCCTCGATGATTTTAATGGATTTGCCCTTAAATTTTTCTTTTAACTGGCTTACCAGGACTGAGGAAATATCGAGTACACTCACATTGTTAAAACCATTTTCGAGCAGGTATTTCGCCTCATAAGCGTTCCCACAACCCGGAATCAAAATTTTACAATTTTTATTGTCAATCTTGTCGATGTAGTTCTGTAGTGGAGGAGATACCTGATTTATATCCCAGCCTGTATTGTTTTCAACATATCTGCTGTTCCAGTATTCTTTGTCCATTTTATTTTATCTATAACATTTGTTATTACTATATATCTGCTCAATTTTAATATTTTTGATTCTTATAAATTTTCGATCTCAAGTTTAGATTTATCCTACAATTTCACCTTAAAATTATTGTTCAACCCATGACTAAATTATTAAAATTTACTTTATCTCTTTTTACTTTATTTATGATTATTGATAACGCTAACGCACAAAAGCAACTCTTCCCGATAATTAAAAATTACGGTGGAGTTTATGATATAAAAGAGGCAACGGTTAAACCGGATACTTCCCTAATTTATAATATAGCAATTGAAATTAAATCGCCTGCGGAAAATAATCAGCAGCTTAGTGAGTGGATAAATAATGTTGCCCGAATGATAAATCTTCATGCTGTTGGTGGAGTTCCTGCTAATCATTTAAATGTAGTGGTTATATTTCATGGCAAGGCAAGCGACGTAGTAATGAATGATGAGGCTTACCATGAAAAATACATGGTCTCTAATCCTAACCGTAAAATAATCGAAGAGTTAAAAGCTGCTAACGTAAAATTAATTGTCTGCGGACAGTCGCTAATAGGTAGAAAAATTCCGGTAGAGTCTCTTTTAAAAGAAGTAGACGTGGCAACTTCTTTTTTAACCACTATTACAACGTACCAGTTAAAAGGATATGCCCATTTAACATTCTAGCATAATAGCCTTAAAATTGAATTGTAACAAAAATATTAATAAAAATTTATATTTATTAATACATATTTTTGTTCTCTTTTAAATTAATTATTTGGCAAATATTTCTTGACTGTTAACCATTATAACAAAATATTTCGTCATTAATTCAATTTTTTCGACAAATGATTTGGTTCCTTTTCATCATTCACGTTAGCTTGTCAGGAGATTGTAACATAATAAGTTTCAACTCGTATGCCACACAAAATACGAGATGAAGACACTAACGACATACCTTTTTGAGCGTGTAGAAAAGAATGAAGTATTCATTCAAAAGCAAAATGATCTGATAAAGTTATTAGAAGAACAAGTATCGTTGTTGCAACACAAAATCGAAGATCAGAACAATCAACAGAACAGAAGAGAGCGTATGAAAGTAGCCGCTTCCAATCAGGATTAATAATTGTATTTCACTATATGCAATATGTATAATTAGTCGGATAATTCATCCTCTTAATAGTTAATTAGGGTTTAAAAGTGAGAAAAAGTGGGAAATAAATTGTAGTACTACTGTATAAACTTAAACAGTTTTATTATCGTTTATATTTCAACACATCATTTTAAAACCTATATGAAAAATTTAAAAATTAATTTAAGTCTAGTTTTAGGCTTAACCATTCTTTTTTCATGTAAAAAGGATAAAATTCAGGAACCTGTTCCAGATACACCTCAAAAAACAGAAGTAATTTCCGGTACTATTACTTCAGACATCACTCTTGATCCGCAAACAGCATATACTCTTGAAGGAAAAGTTTTTGTAAAATCTAATGCGACTTTAACAATTCCTGCAGGTGTAAATATTAAAGTGCAGAATGCTACTGATATTTCTGCCATGTCGGCTTTAATAATTACCAAAGGGTCAAAACTTGTGGTTAACGGAACCGAAAATGCTCCCGTAATTTTTACTTCCGCGGCAGCGTCAAAAGCACCCGGAGACTGGATTGGAATTATCATATTAGGCAATGCGCCAACTAACCACGCTGATGCTCACGTTAAAGGTTTGGTAGAATCTGCTGATACAGAATTTGGAGGAACTAATGCAGATGATAATTCCGGCTCATTAAATTATTTAAGAATTGAATATGCAGGCGGTTTAAATCCTGTAAATGAAGAGGAATGGGAACTTGATATGGCTTCAGGCTTAAGTTTGGAAGGAGTTGGCTCCGCAACAACTCTGAATCATGTTTTAGTAAGTGATAGCCGTGATGATGGTTTTCAGTTTGTAGGGGGAACTGTTAATGGTAAATATTTAATCGCTTATAACAACGGTGATGATAATTTTGATTTCGATCACGGTTACACCGGCAAATTGCAGTTCCTTATTTCTTATAGAACCACTAATTCTCCTTATGCCATACGAGCAAACGGGATGGAAAGTTTAAATGACAAAGAAGCTTCCGGTGCAATGCCGTTTACACGCCCGGTAATTTCAAATTTAACAGATATTGGTCCGGAGGCGCTTGAAACTGATTTAACCAATCAAAGTCAGGGTATCTATATACGTCGCAATACGCGTTTCCTGATAAGAAATTCAGTTATTGGAGGATATAGTAATGGTGGTTTGATGATGTGCAGTAAAACAAAACCAATTCTGCTCGCCGACGCGGGATCTGAATTTAAATTCAATCTGGTTAACGCCGATATTACTGAAAGAACCTTTGTGTACGACGCTGATGCAACCGGAACAAATATTATTCCCGATCCTGAAGTTGCAAAGTACGCTACAGAAATGACGGCTGCAGAAATTGAGAAACCGGCAGTGAATAAAAATATTATTGTTTTGTCGATGGATCAGTTTGGTTTAAAGTCTGC
>JBDTLL010000277.1:0-3446 GCA_039934815.1 Daejeonella sp.
TAGAAGGCATTCGCGGTAAACGCGGAAGTATAGTTAAATTATTAATTAAAAGGCATGGCGTTATAAAGCCGGTTGATGTAGTTCGCGAAAAAATAACCGTTAGCAGTATTGACGCGGCTTATTTGATGAACAAGCAAACGGGTTATATTAAGATAAGCCGGTTTGGCGACCAAACTGATGAAGACTTTCTCGCATCCTTAATAAAGCTTCAAAAGCAAGGAATGAAAAATCTGATCCTTGATTTACGGCAAAACGGAGGCGGCTATCTAAATTCTGCAACAGAACTGGCCGACCAATTTTTGGGCGATAAAAAGTTAATTGTTTATACCAAAGGCGCACATGAGCCACGCACAGATTATTTTGCCACGGCAGGAGGGAAGTTTGAACAAGGAAAACTGGTTATCCTCATTGATGAAAACACAGCTTCGGCAAGCGAGATTGTGGCCGGTGCCGTTCAGGATCTGGACCGCGGAACTATTGTAGGTCGAAGATCTTTTGGAAAAGGTTTGGTGCAGGAGCAGTTCAATTTTGGCGATGGCTCGGCGTTGAATTTAACCATTGCCCGTTACTATACGCCTTCAGGCAGATCTATACAAAAGTCGTACGATAAAGGAAAAGAGGAATATTACAAAGAAGTTGAAGATCGTTTTAAAAACGGAGAGCTGTATAAAAATGCAAAATCTGACTCAACTCAGAAAAAAGATAAAACCTATACCACGCAATCTGGTAAAGTATTGTACGGTGGCGGCGGCATAACGCCCGATATTTATGTGCCTATAGATACCCTGGGATATTCCATGTATTATGCTTCATTATCCGCGAAGGGAATCTTAAATGAGTTTGTGTTTCAGCATTTAATTGGCCGTATTGGCGATGTGAAGCAATCAGAGAGCTTTATCAACGAATTTAAATTGAGTCCGGCCGATTATGCGGAGATATCTCAGATTGCTTCGGCGCAGAAAATTACATCGGCACCAAAACAGTTGGAGCTGTCAAAAAAAATAATAGAAACAGATGTAAAAGCTTTGCTTGCCCGTTATTTTTTGGGCGATGAGGGTTTCTTTAAGGTCTTAAATGCAGAAGACCGGGTAATTTCCCGGTCTCTGCAAGTTCTTCAATAAAAAATACTATTTCAGAGAATCTGAAGTTGATAAAGTGTCAACAGCTCTAACAGTATCGCCACCTAACGTATCAGCTCCCAAAGCTTCTTTTAACATAGAATCAGCAGCAGCGGCAGATTCTATTGAATCAGTCATGTTTTTGTTTTCGGCCTTTTCAGAATTACAGGCAGAGATAATAAATACAGAGGCTAATAAGCCGGGGATTAATAATCTTTTCATGTTTAATGTTTAGTAAATAGTAATTAGACGATAGTATTTAGAAAAGGATTTATTTTTGTCTGAAGAAAATCTGGATCGGAACTCCTGTAAAGTCAAAATGCTCCCTGATTTTATTCTCTAAAAAGCGCTTGTATGGCTCTTTAATGTACTGAGGCAAATTGCAGAAAAATGCAAACATGGGCGAAGATCCATTGATCTGAGTAATGTATTTGATCTTTACATATTTACCTTTTACTGCCGGTGGCGGAAAACTCTCGATAATTGGTAACAATACATCATTCAACTTTGAAGTTGGAATTTTCTTGATCTTGTTTTTGTAAACGTGCGCCGCCGCTTCTATGGATTTGTAGATACGTTGTTTTTCTACTACCGAGGTAAATACGATGGGCACATCATTAAAAGGAGCCAGTTTCTGCTGAATCTTTTCTTCAAACTCTTTAGTAGTTTTATGGTCCTTGTCAATCAAATCCCACTTATTAACCAAAATTACCACACCTTTTTTATTCTTCTCCGCAAGGTGAAAAATATTGATATCCTGAGATTCAATTCCTTCAACTGCATCAATCATTAAAATGATCACGTCAGCTTCTTCCAAAGCTTTGATGGTTCTCATTACCGAGTAAAACTCGATGTTTTCTTTAACCTTTGTTTTTTTACGTAAACCGGCCGTGTCAATCAGCATAAAATCATGACCAAACTGGTTGTAATGTATATGAATCGAATCGCGGGTTGTACCGGCAATTGGAGTTACAATATTACGGTCGCGGCCGATTAAGGCATTGATCATGGATGATTTACCAACATTGGGTCTGCCGATGATGGCATATTTAGGAAGTTGATTATCATCTTCGGCCTCATCTTCAAAATGAGTAATTACTTCATCCAATAATTCTCCCGTTCCGGATCCGGACATCGACGAAATTGAATATAATTCACCCAAACCTAAGCCGTAAAAATCATGCGCATCGTTTAAACGCTGATTGTTATCCACTTTGTTTACTACTACAAATACCGGTTTTTTACTGCGACGAAGCAATTTGGCGATATCATCATCCAGATCTGTAATTCCGGTAGTCACATCAACCATAAATAAAATTACAGTGGCTTCTTCAATGGCAATAACTACCTGCTCGCGGATTGCTGCTTCAAACACATCTTCCGAATGCGCCACGTATCCGCCCGTATCTATCACTGTAAAGTTTTTGTCGGTCCATTCTGCAGAACCGTAATGTCTGTCGCGGGTAACGCCGCTATAGTCATCAACAATGGCTTTGCGGGTTTCGGTTAAACGGTTGTATAAAGTTGATTTTCCCACATTCGGGCGACCAACAATTGCTACTATATTACTCATTTTGTGTTTGTGGTGATTTCAAAGCAAGCAGATAAAACTGAGGAAGGATAATGGATTAAGGATAAAAGATCTGTCCTGGTCCGAATGAATTTATCCTGAAGAATTATTTGTTCCCTGCTTTGTAATCTGATTTTTAATTTTTGTTTATCGGGGACTTTCCTCTTCAGTCCCTTGGTTTTCAGACTTTCGTCTGATCTGTGTTTGCTCTTTTGTCCTTGCCTCTTTATTCTTTGTTCTTTTCTCTTATTTTAGTCTTCGTACCCAAACTGCTTTAAATAGTTTTTCCTGTTTCTCCAGTCGGGGATAACTTTTACAAACATTTCCAGAAATACTTTTTTCTGAAGGAATTCTTCCATGTCTTTACGGGCATAGGTTCCAACTTTTTTGATCATTTCTCCGGCTTTGCCGATGATTATATTTTTTTGCGATTCGCGTTCAACAATTATTTCGGAGCTGATGCGCACAATCTTCGGCTCATCTTTAAAAGCAGTGATAATAACTTCGGTGCTGTATGGTATTTCTTTCTCGTATAATTTAAAGATCTTCTCGCGAATGATCTCTGACACGAAGAAGCGTTCGGTTCTGTCTGTCAATACATCTTTATCATAATAAGCCGGATGTTCCGGTAGATTATCCATGATGAATTGCATTACTGCCGGAACGTTATGATCATGCAGTGCAGATACCGCAAAAACTGCCTGCGGTTTTAAGGTTTCCTGCCAGTATTCTATCTTCTCTTTTACGTACTCTTCTGT
>JBDTLL010000278.1:0-3416 GCA_039934815.1 Daejeonella sp.
AATTTTCAGCCTTGCTTTTAGCAAGGCTTTTTTTGTGTAGATTTAATTTCAAAACTGATTAAAATTTATGTCATTCTTCAGAAGAAACAAACAAGAAATATATCTGATTCTCTTTTTTACTTTCCTGAAAATAGCTCTTCATTTTACAGCAAATTCAAATTTCGGTTTCCATCGCGATGAACTTTTGTACATGGCTTTAGGCGATCATTTAGACTGGGGCTTTAAGGAAGTTCCGCCGTTTGTGGCCGGAATTTCCTGGATTTCTGCTCACCTTTTCGGCGATAGTGTTTTCCTTACCCGATTATTGCCCACACTATTTGGTTCCATGATAGTTCTGCTTACAGGATTATGTGTAATTAATCTGGGCGGAAAAAAATTAGCCATCAGCATTGCCTGCATTGCTGTTATTATTTCTCCGGCATTTTTAGCTTCTCAGTATTTGCTTCAACCTGTTGTTTTCGACCAGTTTTTCTGGACGTTGACCGCCTATTTCGTCATCCGCTACGTGCGAACCAGAAATGTAAAATATATTTACTTTACAGGAATTGCAGCTGGCTTCGGAATGCTGAACAAATACACCATGGCTTTTTTTGTACTGGCTTTAATCATCGGTCTTTTAGTAACTCCCCAAAGAAAATTGCTTTTTCAAAAAGCGTGGCTGTTTTCTGCTTTAATTGCCTTTATTATTTTCCTGCCCAATCTAATCTGGCAAATTAATAACGGTTTTCCGGTAGTTAAACACATGCAGGAATTGAGAGAAACCCAATTAGAAAACATCAATCCGGTTGACTTTTTATTGCAGCAATTATTAATTCATGCCAGCGGCTTATTTATCTGGTTAGCGGGTTTAATCTATTATTTTATATCGCGAAGCAATAAACAATACCGCTTCTTGGGCATTTCTTTTTTAGTCACCTTAATTTTATTGATTGTATTAAAAGGCAAAGTTTATTATGGGTTTGGCGCTTATCCAATTTTGTTTGCCGGTGGTGGAATTGCTTTTTACAAATTATTAAAGCATGTTAAATTGCCCATTCAAATTGGAATTTTGGCATTTCTTTTCTTGCCAGCTTTATTATTTATTCCAATTGCAATTCCCATCTTACCATTGCCAACTACATTAAAGTTTTTCAGTTTTACGTCAGAAAAGCTAAATATGCGTTTCCCATTAAAATGGGAAGACCAAAACGAACATTCAACTACTCAGGATTATGCAGATATGATGGGTTGGGATGAAATGGCAAAAATTGTTGAGAAAGCATATTCAACTATTCCGGTGTCCCAAAGAAATAAAACAACAATTTTAGCAAGTAATTACGGTCAGGCGGGTGGTATAGATCATTTCGGTAAAGAGTATAATTTACCCTCGGTGGTTTGCTTAAACAGCAGCTACGCACTTTGGTCTCCACAAGAAATTGAAACTGAGAACATTGTATATATAGATGATGAAGATCCGGATGATATCGTTCCGTATTATAAAACAATTAAAAAAATTGGCGAAGTTCAAAATCCGTATGCCCGGGAGAAGGGAACTCAGGTCTATTTATTGTCAGATCCGGTCAAAGATTTACTTCCATTATATCAGGGTGTGAGAAGTAAAACATTAAATTGATTTCTGATTCATCAATCCTGAAAAACATTTTTTGCGTATTTATATTATGATGAAAAAAATCATTTTTTACTCCATTACATTCATATTTATCAGCTTTCAGAGCTGTTTATCAAGCCCTATAAAATCAAATAATCCGTCTGCTCCGGTTGATCATAAAATTTGGAATGAGCTTTTAAGAAAATATGTTTCTGCTGATGGAAGTGTAGATTACAAAGGCTTGAAAAAAGAGAAATCGAAATTAGATTCTTATCTAAAACTTTTAAGCAATAGCAATATTAAAGGCCAGTCTAAAAATGAGCAACTTGCATATTGGATAAATGCTTATAATGCATTTACAGTTGATTTGATCGTTTCAAATTATCCTGTGAAGTCTATTAAAGATATCCGGAACGCAAAATCATTAGTTGCTAAAGCAACCGGCGGAAGTCAGGTTTGGCTGGAAAATTTGAGATATGATTTTAATGGCGAAGAATTATCATTATACAATATTGAAAACAGAAAATTGCTAAAGGAACTCTTCGATCCGAGAATACATTTCGCCATTAATTGCGCATCCTATTCTTGTCCTCGATTATGGAATCAGGCTTATACAGCCGGAAACGTTCAGGATGCAATGAATAAAATGGCTGTTGATTTTATTAATGACAAAAGAAAAAATAAAATCAGTAAGCAAAAAGCAGAGCTATCCGAAATTTTCAAATGGTATAAAGGTGATTTTACCCGTTCCGGAACATTGATTGATTTTATAAATAAATATTCAAAAGTTAAGCTGAGCAGCAACGCTGATATTGACTATATTCCATACAACTGGAATTTAAATGAGTAATTTAAATCCCGCCTTAGCGGAATAATTAAACCGGTAAAATAAAATGCACTTTGTAATTATTGGAAATGGAATTACCGGAATAACTTGCGCCCGCAACATTAGAAAGTCAGATCCGGAAGCAGAAATTACCGTCATTTCATCTGAAAGTGAGCACTTTTATTCCAGAACTGCCCTGATGTATATTTATATGGGGCACATGAAATATGAGCATACCAAACCTTACGAAGACTGGTTCTGGAAAAAAAACCGGATTAATTTAATCAACGGACACGTCAGATTCATCGGTACCGAATTTAAAGCGCTTTCGCTTACAGACGGAAGAATGGTTCATTACAGCCGATTAATCATTGCAACAGGTTCCAAACCAAATAAATTTGGCTGGCCAGGCGAAGATTTATCGGGCGTGCAAGGATTATATTCTTTGCAGGATCTGGAACTGATGAATAAAAATACGGTAGGCATAAAGCATGCGGTTATTGTAGGCGGCGGATTAATTGGAATTGAAATGGCTGAAATGCTACTCAGCAGAAATATTGAAGTTTCCTTACTCATCCGTGAAAAATCTTATTGGGGCAATGTTTTGCCGCCGGAAGAATCTGAGATGATCAGCCGGCATATAAAACAACATCATATTAATTTAATTACCGAGACTGAACTTTCGGAAATTCTGCCGGACGAACACGGAAAAGTTAAAGCCATTTTAACTAAAAATGGAGACAATATTCCGTGTCAGTTTGTTGGTCTCACAACAGGCGTTATTCCAAATATTGACGTTTTAAGCGGAACTGAAATAGAATGCAATAAAGGTGTTTTGGTTAACGAATATTTTGAAACCAACATGCCTGGAATTTACGCTGCAGGAGATTGTGCCGAATTCAGAGAACCAAAAAAAGATCATCCGGCAATTGAGCAATTATGGTACACCGGAAGAATGCATGCGGAAGCTTTATCCAAAACGATTATGGGCAAACGAACCAA
>JBDTLL010000279.1:0-3389 GCA_039934815.1 Daejeonella sp.
CGCCGCCGCAGGATTACGGCTTTTACGGCTGGCGTGTGCAGCATTTACCCATGCTTCCGCAAAAATTTAAACTGGCTGTCAGAAAGGTGAAAACTAAGGACGGTTTTGTGGAAGATCCGGCAGTAAGAAAACAACTGAATACCATTAAAATGTTGTTTGACGAGGCAACAGAGATAATTGTAGCCACGGATGCGGGGCGTGAAGGCGAGCTGATCTTTAGATACATTTATTACTATTTAAAATGCAAAAAGCCATTCAGACGTTTGTGGATCTCATCACAAACAGATGAAGCGATAAAAGAAGGTTTCAGGAATTTGAAGCCGGGAAGCGATTACGATACTTTATTCAATTCTGCCCATTGCCGTTCAGAATCTGACTGGCTGGTTGGGATGAATGCCACGCAGGCGCTAAGTATTTCTGCCGGAAATCGTTCCGTATTATCTCTCGGAAGAGTGCAAACGCCAACTTTGGCAATGATCTGCTCGCGTTTTTTGGAAAGCAAGAACTTTGTGCCGCAAACTTTTTATCAGGTCAGTATTGTTTTGTCTAAAGACGGACAAGCATTTAAAGCACTTTCAGTTAACAATTTCAAGAAAAAGGAAGAAGCTCAGGAAGTTTTTGACAAAGTTCAGGATGTGGAATCCGGCATCCCGCTAGGTGGTTTTATTAAAAATGTAGAATCAAAACCGAGAAAAGAGCCACCTCCGCTCTTGCATGATCTGAGCAGTTTGCAGCAGGAAGCCAATAAAAAGAAAGGTTTCACTGCCGACCAAACGCTGAATATTCTTCAAAGTTTGTACGAAGGAAAATTGATCTCTTATCCCCGAACGGGAAGCCGATATATAGGAGATGATGTTTTTGCGGGTGTTCCGGAATTAATAGCAAAGGCAAAAGAACATCCGGATTTTGGAAAACAGGCCGCTTTTCTTTTAACCATTCCATTAAATAAGCGTAGCGTAAACGCGAAGAAAGTAACAGATCATCATGCTGTTTTGCCTACCGGGATTTCTCCCGGACACTTGAGCGACGATAAACAGGCGCTTTATGATATGGTGGTTGGCAGAATGCTGGAAGCTTTTCATAAAGAATGTATCAAGGAGATCACCAAAATAACAGTGGAGTCGGGGAGTTTATTTATGGCAAATGGAACCGTTATCCAATCCGCCGGATGGCGTTCTGTTTATAATGACGATTCTGACGAAGAGAAAAAGGATGAGGAAAACGCAACTTTGCCAAAAGTGAAAACGGGAGAATCCTTACCAATTGAAAATAAAGCCATCCTGGAAAAGCAAACAAAGCCAAAGCCTTTGTATAATGAAGCCAGCTTGTTAAAGGCTTTGGAAACTTCCGGAAAGGAAATTGAAGATGAAGAATTGCGGTACGCCATGAAAGACAGTGGTTTGGGAACGCCGGCAACCCGGGCAGCAATTATAGAAACGCTTATAAAACGAGAATATATAAGTCGCGAGAAGAAAAATTTGGTACCAACAAACCGCGGTCTCGCCGTGTATGATGTGGTTAAAGACAAACAAATTGCGCAGGCAGAATTAACCGGTAACTGGGAAAAAAGACTTGAAGAAATTCGCTCCGGCGCTTCTGTAGTTGATTTTAAAGAAGAAATTAAAGCTTATACCAGAACCATTACTTCAGAACTTTTACAAGCCGGAATTAGCCTGGCGAAAGTTGTTTAGCGGAAATTTCCAACAGCAACTATCTTTCGTAGAAAACCTGTATCAAGTTGGTATGCTGACGTTCTTTCAGCCATTTTTCAATTTTTTGCTTGTCATCATCAGATAGATCTTCATTTTTTAAAGTGAAAACTACAACTCCCAGTTTTGTTGGAACCGCGGTTGAATCTTTAAACTGGTACGAATCGGAATAAGCACAACGGGCAATTTGCGGATACAAAATCCGGATTTCTTTTAAAATCTGCTGCCCTTTAAATTTAACTTCCTGCAACGTATCTATATAGTTTTCCTTTTCCGTCACTTGCAGATTCAGACGGTTCATTTCTGCCTTTAATTTTTCTACTTCAGAACTTTTGCGTGTAATTTCATCAAAAGATAAACCCTGCTGAAAATCAATTTTGGCTTTTTGAAGCGAATATTTTTCTGCCATTTTACGAATTCGGTTTTTCTGAGCATCGTGTAAAGTAGCTCCGCCATAAATTAATTTAATCGTTCTCTTGTCAGGATTGATCTCATTTTTGAGCAGATAATTCCCTTCAACAACACTTATACTTTTTACGTAATCTTTGGCACTTTCAGAAAATTTCTCCTTTAAAACTAATTTATAACCAAAGTAAATACTGGGAATTAAAACTAAAGCAATGACAAGGGTAATCCATCTGTTGATTTGTTTGCGCCGATCGTCATTAATCAATGTGCAAATTGGAAACTTCAAAAGTTGAGAAACCACCACCGTAGAAATTCCAATGAAAACTGTATTGATGGTAAATAAATAGATAGCGCCCAAAAAATAGTTGTATTGCGCTGTCGCGAGTCCATAACCGGCCGTACATAAAGGTGGCATTAACGCTGTCGCGATGGCAACTCCCGGAATAACATTCCCTTTATTTTTACTGGCAATGGCTATAATACCTGCCAAACCGCCAAATAAAGCAATTAAAACGTCGTAAATAGTCGGACTAATTCTGGATAACAATTCTGAATGTGCAGTAGAAATGGGCGTTATTGCAAAATATGTAGTAGAAGCGGTTAAGCTGGCGAGAACAGCGAAAGCATATTGCCGCAGAGATTTCCGGAATAAGGGGAAATCGAAAGTGGCGATGCTATATCCCATTCCGTTTATTGGTCCCATTAAGGGAGAAATTAACATGGCGCCAATTACTACAGCGGTCGAGTTCATGTTTAAACCAACTGATGCCACTAAAATAGCGAATACCAGGATCCAAAGGTTGGTACCTTTAAACATGATATCTCGTTGAATATTTTCATGAATTAATTCATAATCATGTATATCCGTTTGCAGATTAATGGTGTCCAGAACTTTGCGGATCCAAAGAAACTTAGTCATGATTGTGAACTTTAAAATATTGCTGAAAAATACGAAAGATTTGCTTTCTGAAGCGCATGTTCCGGTTATGATATTTTCAGGAAGCGGATATAGTGGTAAGTTCAGTTATTTTCAGAAATGGATTCTGATCGAGACGACAGGCGCCATTCAGGGAATCGGCTTTAGCAAGGGGTAAGTAGGATACGATTCTAGTTATGTTTAAAAATATTTTTCCTATGCCACTCCAAATTTTCTAATGCCGGATAATAATTTTGAGCAAGAGGAAGTCTTATTTTTTTTCCTTCCAATTGCTTTAAACTGTAAGCATGGTTTTCATTTTCGGTGATATGATTTGAAATGATAATTTTATAATC
>JBDTLL010000280.1:0-3384 GCA_039934815.1 Daejeonella sp.
AGAGCTTTTAAAAAGTCGCGGCGTGGAGTTACGGTACTTAAACCAGCTTCATTTAGTACTTCCTCAATTGGAAGTGCCTCAGAGAATTCGCCTTTGTTCTTTTCAACAAATTCTTTGCTGTTCTGCAGTTCTTCTAAACCTTTCCAGTATTTCTTATTGCTTTCCATTTAAGCTATATAAACTGTATACGTAAGTTCTTTTTATTAATTAGTAATGACATTTACCACACTCTAAACCGCCTAATACGGCTGCAGTAACTTTCTCACCTTTTTTAAGCTGATCATGTGCTGCCATAAGTTTATCGTAGTATGCATTGTCTTTATGATTTACCTCTGTTTCTTTGTGACAGTTGATACACCATTTCATTGTAAGTGGAGAATATTGATAAACTTCCTCCATTGTCTGAATTGGACCGTGACATTTCTGACATTCTACACCAGCCACTTTTACGTGCTGCGAGTGGTTGAAATAAGCAAAATCCGGAAGGTTATGAATTCTAACCCACTCAACTGGCTTTTGATTTTCACCATAAACTTTTGTTTCCGGATTATAATCCAATGCTTTATAAATTTTCTGAATTTCCGGAGAGATCTCACCATTATACTTTTCAGTTGCCTGAACATAATTATGGCAGTTCATACAAACATTTAAAGACGGAATAGACGCATTCTTAGATTTGTATGCACCGGTGTGGCAATACTGACAATCAATTTTATTGATTCCGGCGTGTAATTGGTGAGAGAATTTAATCGGCTGAACCGGCTGATAACCTGTATGAACACCAGTTTCCCACATGCCCTTCCATCCCACAGATCCTAAAAAGATCACGGCAAGTACAACTACAAAGAAGATGAATTTCTTATTCTTCGAAAGCTTTTTCAATCCCGCAAAGCGATCTTTTTCAACTTCTTCTTGTTCTTCAATAATGACACCCTGCTTTTGCAGCATTATTCTTTCCAGAGTTCCTATTACACGGTTAAGAACCAATATAACCAGGAAAGCGATAACAATAACAGCGATTAAGCCACCAAGCATAAAATCACTCACACCACCAGAACTTTCAGAACCACCGTCTGTACCAGCACCTGCTGCAGGAGCAGCAGCCGCTGCCGGCTTACTTTCTTCTGCCTTGATATAAGCAAAAATGCTTTTTATATCGTCGTCAGATAATTCTGTAAATGCGGTCATCATGGCCGGCTTGTACTGATCGTACAGCTTTTTTGCTGCAGGATCACCAGAAGCGATCATTGCTGGCGCATTCTTAGTCCATTTGATTAACCACGCTTCATCATGACGGTCATTAACTCCTTTTAGAGCCGGACCAACAACCACTTTACCAATTGCATGGCATGATGTACACTTTTGCTTGAAGATTGCCGCCCCTGCTCCTGCATCCTGCGCCTGCACGTTAGAAAACGACGCAACGCTTAGTGATGCAATTAAGATCAGTGACTTTGTAACACTTCTAAAAAACAATGAGATGCTTCTCATATTGAGTATTTTATGCTAAAATTTGAAATGTAAATAATCGATCAGCGGTTAAATATTTCTACTGTAGCCGCATTTTTCGGTTGACAAAAGTATGTTTTATTCAAGTAACGGTGACATTTAGGTGACCAATATTAACAATTTATAATCATTCTAAATTATCAAAAAACACCTTTTAATTTGTTTGAATTGGTGTTTTTGATATGATATTAAAAAAAGTCTTTCAACGTCATCTTGCAGTTATCACTAGTTTTACTATTGTTTTAAAACCCAGGCAAAAATTAATGGTGCTACTATGGTCGCATCAGATTCTACAATGAATTTTGGTGTATGAATATCTAGTTTCCCCCATGTTATTTTTTCATTGGGAACCGCTCCGGAGTAAGATCCAAAAGAAGTTGTAGAATCAGAAATCTGGCAGAAATAGCTCCAGAAAGGGATATTTTCCATTTCCATATCCTGATATAACATTGGCACCACGCATATTGGGAAGTCGCCGGCAATACCACCACCTATCTGGAAAAAGCCCACGCCTTTGCCATCAGAATTGTTAATATACCAATCTGCAAGCCAGCCCATGTATTCAATTCCGCCTCTAACTGTCGTTGATTTTAACTCGCCTTTCATCACATAAGAAGCAAAAATATTTCCCATTGTTGAATCTTCCCATCCGGGAACAACAATTGGTAAATTCTTTTCGGCAGCAGCCAGCATCCATGAATTTTTCGGATCGATTTCGTAATACTGCTCCAAATCTCCACTTAAAAGCATTTTGTACATAAACTCATGCGGGAAAAAACTTTCGCCATTATCATTAGCATCTTTCCAGATTTTATGAATATGTTTTTGTAACCTGCGGAAAGCTTCTTCTTCGGGAATACAAGTATCTGTTACACGGTTATAATGATTTTCCAGTAAATCCCATTCGTCCTGCGGACTTAGATCACGATAGTGAGGCACGCGTTTGTAATGAGAATGCGCAACCAGATTCATAATATCTTCTTCCAGATTAGCACCTGTGCAAGAAATTATAGAAACTTTATCCTGACGAATCATCTCGGCTAATGAAATTCCCAGCTCGGCAGTACTCATTGCACCCGCCAGAGTGATCATCATTTTTCCACCTTCATCCAAATGTGTTTCATAACCTTTAGCTGCGTCAACTAAAGCGCCCGCGTTAAAATGCAGGTAATTTTGTTCAATAAACCGCGATATCGGTCCGCGTTCAATACTCATAGTCTAAAAATTAATTCGCAAAAATAACTAATTCTAATCTATTGACGCTCGCTAATTGAAAATCGTAATTTCAGCCTTTGAAAATCAAAATTTAATTTAAAACACATCTATATTTACGACATGAAAATTCGTCTGCCAAAATTTATACTCCTCAGCTGCTTAGTTCTAACAGCAAGCTCAGCGAGCGCTCAAAAAAAGATGTTCAAGAAACTATTTGGCGGCGAAAAAGACACGACCCGCTCAAGCAGTTTTCTGCCCCTACCGGTAGTAGGCTATTCGCAGGAGACCGGATTTGAGGCTGGTGTGGTTACGCTTTATTCATTCTATACAGACCGGGCAGATACATTAACACGAAATTCAACTTTAACAGGTGTAGCCACTTTCACCACTAAAAAACAATCAAATTTTCAGTTTAAAACAAATATCTGGCAACCGCAAAATAGATATCATTACGAAACTGAGATCAGATACAAAAATTTCCCGTTGAATTATTACGGCATCGGCGCCGAAACATTGGAAGCTAATGAAAGTAAAATAACTCAAAAACTATTTCGCTTAAATGCGGAAGCAGAAAAGTTATTCGGAAAAATTTCCTATACCGGCTTAACCGCTAGTTTTGAAAATTATAAGTTTGAATATGAAGATACTTTTGTGCCGTTA
>JBDTLL010000281.1:0-3372 GCA_039934815.1 Daejeonella sp.
GGAACTTATTATTATATTATCGATCCAAAAAATGGCCGGAAAATTATTACGGGCTCTGTTACCATCTTAAGATGATTTTTGCTTTATGAAGAAACTATTAACACTGCTGATACTCATCCTGATACTTACGCAAACAAGTTTTGCTCAGCAGCGTCCGCAATACACTCAGTATATTTTTAACAATTACATCTTAAATCCCGCTATTTCCGGGATTGAAAATTATATTGATGTAAAGGCAGGTTACAGAAACCAATGGCAGGGATTAACAGATGCTCCGGTAACTTCTTATTTTTCCATTCACGCTCCTTTGGGCGATAAGTTTACTTATGGGACGGCAACTTCCTTTCCGGAACAGGGAAATAACCCAATGAACCGGAGCTATGTCCAGACTTACAAGGCGTCTGAGCCACATCATGGCATTGGTTTTCATGTTGTATCTGATAAAACCGGGCCCATATCAAGGACAGACGCAAACCTAACTTATGCGTATCATCTTGGAATTACAGAAAAATTAAATCTTGCTGTGGGAGTTGCCGCGGGTATTTCCAGAATAAATCTGGATGTTTCTAAAATTACACTGGAAAATCAATTTGACCCGGCCATTTCTGGCGGACAAAATAGCCGCACCCAACCGGATCTTGGTGCAGGAGTTTGGCTTTATGGTCCCCGTTACTTTGCAGGAATTTCTGCACAACAATTACTGGGCAGGCCTTTAACGTTTACAGATGATGCCAGTTATGATCAGGGGAAACTGGTACCACATATGTTTTTTACTGCCGGATATAAATTTTATTTGGGCGAAGATATTGCCGCTATTCCGTCAACTATGGTTAAATACGTTTCTCCGGCTCCAACATCCATAGATTTCAATATGAAACTTGCTTTTCGCGATAAGTTATGGCTTGGCGGGAGTTACCGTAAAGATGATTCTTTTGCCGCTATGGCGGGATTCAATGTTGGCTCATTCTTAAACCTGAGCTATTCGTACGATTTCACGACTTCTGAACTGAGATCTGTTAGTAACGGCACACACGAAATTGTATTGGGTCTTTTGTTGAACAACCGCTATAAAGTTACTTGTCCGCAGAGAAACTGGTAAAAAACAGATTAAGGAATAAAGATTTAAAAAATAAAGATTTTAAGATCAAAGAGTAAAGAGTCTTGAACTAATTTCTTAATTCAAAATTCTTAATTATCTAGAGTTCTTTACGTAATCTGGCTACCGGAATATTCATTGCTTCGCGATATTTAGCAACCGTTCTTCTGGCAATATTATAACCTTTTTCTTTTAGAATATCAGTTAATTTTTCGTCTGCCAAAGGCTTACGTTTATCTTCTTTTCCAATACATTCTTCCAGAATTTTTTTCACTTCCTTGTTAGAAACTTCTTCGCCGCTATCCATTTGAATTGCTTCGGAAAAGAATGATTTTAAAAGAAAAGTTCCGAATTCGGTTTGTACATATTTAGAATTTGCAACTCTTGAAACAGTAGAAATATCCATGCCGATACGGTCTGCAATATCTTTTAAGATCATGGGTCTTAAGTTCTTATCATCTCCCGTAAGGAAATAATCATACTGATAATTCATGATCGCATTCATTGTTTTTAACAGAGTTTGCTGACGTTGTTTAATGGCATCAATAAACCATTTTGCCGAATCTAATTTCTGCTTTACAAATTGAACGGCTTCTTTTAGTTTTTTATCTTTTTGAGCTGTTTTGTCGTAATGCTCAAACATATCCTGGTAAGATCTGCTTACGCGAAGTTCAGGAGCATTTTTGGAGTTTAACGTTAAAATTAAAACGCCATCATTATTGCTGATGTGAAAATCGGGGATAACCTGCAGTTGCTTGGTGGTAACGGCGTTAGATCCGCCCGGTTTTGGGTTTAATTTTAATATCTCATTGATCACCTCTTTCAACTCATCCGAGTTCATGTTCAGAGATTTCTCCAGTTTATCGTAATGTTTTTTAGTGAATTCTTCCAGGTAATTCTCTACAATATTAATCGCTTTTTGAACGGTAGGAATATGATCTCTTTTGCGCAACTGTATCAATAAGCATTCCTGCAGATCGCGGGCGCCAACACCTGCGGGGTCAAAAGATTGAATTACCTTTAGCATCTCCTCAACCTCATCTTCTTCTGCAAAAACATTTTGCGAAAATGCCAGATCGTCAATTAATGAAGTGATCGGGCGGCGTAAATATCCGTCATCATCTAAACTTCCTATAATTTGCTGCCCTACGTGAAAATCTTTGTCAGATAACGGAATCAGATCCAGTTGTGCCTGCAAGCTTTCGAAAAAAGAACTTTGTATTGCAATTGGAATTTCTTTGCGTTCGTCTTCATCGTCGCCGTTTTGTTCGTAACGAGATCCGTAATCATTGATATTGTCATCCTGAAGATAATCATCCACATTAAATTCGTCCATGCTTTCCTGCTTGTCGTCTGCAGAATAGATATCTTCATCAGGATCTTTATCAGGATATTGTTCCTCAGGCTCCTCCATATTTGCCAGACTTAAATCTTCAAGCGCAGGGTTTTCTTCTAATTCTTCCTTGATGCGGGTATCTAACGAAACAGTTGGTACCTGTAATAATTTGATAAACTGTATCTGCTGCGGCGAAAGTTTCTGAAGTAATTTCTGTTGGAGGTTCTGTCTTAACATGGCGCAAATTTACATTTTTATGCTTGAGAATTGCAGGCCGTACACAAATATCCGACCAAATTATTTTTGACTTCTACGATTGCGAAGATATTAAGTTGAGTTATATTTAATTATATTAGTTTAATTTTTAATTAATCAAATACTATGAGTGTAGTAAGAGAATTTAAAGAGTTTATCTCCAAAGGAAATGTAGTTGATCTGGCTGTAGGTGTAATTATTGGCGCTGCTTTTGGCAAAATAATCACCTCCCTGGTTAATGATATAATTATGCCTCCAATAGGATATGCTCTGGGAGGAGTAGATTTCGCAGAGTTAAAGTATGTTTTAGTTCCGGCCGATGCAGCTAACAAAGTGGAAGCTGTTTCTATAAATTATGGAAACTTTATTAATACCGTAATTCAGTTTTTGATAATTGCCATTTGTATTTTTGCAGTTATTAAATCCATAAACTCGCTAAAGCGGAAAGAAGAAGCTGCTCCGGAAACTCCACATGTGCCAACTTTAGAAGAAACTTTATTGGCAGATATTCGTGATTTATTAAAGAATCAGTCGCGATAAAAGGCGTTTTACAAGGTAAGTTTGATCTGAGATTTAGCGGTTTCAATTGTTGTGAATTGGAGAATGTGGAAAAGAAATCACTAAAATCTAAAATTGGGTTTGATTTCTGACAAATCAACCTTATATTTGCGCTCTTGTTTTTTAG
>JBDTLL010000282.1:0-3371 GCA_039934815.1 Daejeonella sp.
GTATGCGGGAACATATCTACGGGCCGAATTCTGCTCACCTCGTATTTCTCGCTTAGCAAAGCGATATCTCTGGCTTGCGTTGCCGCATTACAGCTGACATACACAATTTTTGGCGATTCAATTTCCAGCATTCGTTTTACTACATCGGCATGCATTCCGGCCCGTGGAGGATCTGAAATAATTACATCAGGTTTGCCATGCTCGGCAACAAAATCTGCGTTTAAAACGTCTTTCATGTCTCCCGCAAAAAAAGTTGTGTTGCTGATACTGTTGATTTCTGAATTTAATTTTGCGTCTTCTATTGCGGTAGGCACATATTCTACCCCAATTACATGCCTTACATCTGCCGCAATAAAATTGGCAATAGTTCCGGCACCGGTATAAAGATCATAAACTAATTCATCACCCGTAAAACCTGCAAACTCACGGGTTATTTTATACAATTCATGCGCCTGATCTGAATTGGTTTGGTAGAATGATTTTGGTCCGATCTTAAATTTTAAAGCGGCATTTCCTTCTTTCCCGGCGGGCATACTTTCAAAAATATGATCGCGACCTTTAAAAACATGAATTTCCTGATCGAAAATGGTATCGTTCTTTTTTTCGTTTAATATATATAGGAGAGAGGTAATCGCCGGGAAACGTTCTTCTATAAAATTCATCATTAGGTTTACCTGATCTTCATCCGCGTAAGCGAAAACCAAAATAACCATCAGCTCGCCAATTGTTGTATTTCGGATAATCAGGTTACGCAAAGCACCTTCGTGGTTGCGCAGGTTATAAAATGAAATATTATTTTCTAAAGCAAAGCGACGAACTTCATTTCTGATCTCGTTAGATGGATCTGCCTGTAGATGACAATGCTCTATATCCAAAATTTTGTCAAACCTGCCCGGAATATGATATCCCAGCGCATTCATTTCCATTTCTTCCTGATTTTGCATGTCTTCATTGGTTAGCCAGCGTTTATCGGAGAATGTATATTCGAGTTTATTACGGTAATAACGGGTAGCTTTGGAAGGCAGAATGGGTTCAATTCCACTAGTGTCAACTTTTCCTAAACGCTGCAAAGCATCAGTAACGCTTTTTTGTTTAAAATGTAGCTGAGCATCGTAAGTCATGTGCTGCCATTTGCAACCGCCACAATCGCCGAAATGCTGGCAAAAGGGTTCAACACGATGTTCTGATGGTTCGATCATATTGTGAATTCGTGCTTCGAAAAATTTCTTTTTCTTGCGCATGAGTTCGATGTCGACCACATCACCGGGAACGGCTTTTTCAATAAAAATAACCAGTTCTTCAGATTTTCCGATTCCTTTTCCTTCTTCTGCAATATCAATAACCCGGATGTTTTTTAGAAACTTGTTATCTGCCGTTAATTTTTTCATGTAAATAAATTTGAAACTGAGTGTTGCCTGGAGTGTGTCGCAGGTATTTTCAGCAAGCCGCAAAATTACAATAAATAGGAAGATAGCCTAAAGCTTATTTTCTTATTAATTCGCGAAGATAAATTGCAGAGGAAAACCCTTCCACAGAATATGGAAAGAAGAAATGGATGAAACTTATTAATTAAAGAAACTCAAAATGTAAGCTAAAAAGCCAGATTTAACTTCGTCTGTATAATCAAAATGTTCATCTATAAGGTTTGAGAAATCGTAAATTTCCGGACTCATAATCGTTATATTGTTTGCCATTGCTTTAAATATAACAGTTTATGTACCAAAAACCAAATTGGTTCAAAACTTAACAAACAATTAACATTTTGTTTATCTGATAGCAGCTTTTACGAGGTAGGGAAGAATTTCTTTTTGAAAAGAAATGAAATTTTTGCGAACATCAGAATCTGTAACAGAAGTAAAGGCGAAAGAGAAAACAATGCTTTTGCTGGCTTTAATAAGGAATTTTAATCTGTCTGCGTAATGATCTGCCTGAAATAGGGGAGTTTCATTGAAGGATTGAATCAGTAATTCTTCAAGCTCGTCTGAAAGTGTTTTTAAAAATTCCTGAGCGTTTGTTGATTCACGAATAAATTCCCAGCCAATAAATTCGTTGCAAATTGTGTACGACAGCCGACTTGTTTTTAGGATGATGTTGGTGAGATATTCTTCTTCATTCAGATCATCGCTTTTGCTGTGCATAATCTCATGCACGCTGTGGCGGATGTAATCCATGAGAATGGCATGGAGAACCAGTTCTTTAGATTCGAAATATTTGTAGATGGTAGCTTTCGCGATCTTTGCTTTTTTAGCTATTTCATTTACGCTGGTTTTGTGATACCCATATTTACGGAAAAGCTCTTTTGCCGCTTTGGTAATACTTTCTTTGATTTTGTCTATTTCCATTCTAATTTATTACCGCAATTTCGAAGTTGTTTATGATGCTAACCTGATATTGCTTCAAAGGTTTTTTAGCGGGAGCTTTTACGGGCGTTCCGTCATACAAAGAAAATTTTGCTCCGCTGCAAGGATCTGTCGCTGTTAGAGAAGGGTCGTCAATATTAACCGCACATCTTTGTTCCGGATTTACCGAACTGCAGCGGTCAAATGCCACTATCTGATTTCCTGTATTGTAAATGATTAATCCGGCAACGCCGTAACCGTTTATTTGTACAGCGCCGCCCGGACTGTTGATCTGATTAATTCGCGGATCATTTAATGCCGCTCTAAAATTTACTGCTACTTCCGGAATGCGGCCTTCTTTATCCTTTGAGCAGGAAGAAATCGCGAACAGCGAAAGTAAAATAAAAAGGCGCCAGTATTTCATTAAATAACTTCAGATTGAAACTGTTTTAGAAAACGTACGTCGTTCTCTGAGAACAAACGCAAATCTTTTATCTGATATTTTAAATTGGTGATACGCTCAATTCCCATTCCGAAGGCATAACCCGTAAATTTCTTACTGTCGATATTACAGTTTTCCAACACATTGGGATCTACCATTCCGCAACCTAAAATTTCTACCCAGCCGCTGTATTTACAAAACTGGCAGCCGGCACCTTTACAAATGGTGCAAGAAATATCCATTTCTGCAGAAGGCTCTGTAAACGGAAAATACGAAGGCCGAAACCGTACCTGCGTTCCTTCGCCAAACAATTCCTGAACGAAATAGAAAAGTGTTTGCTTCAGATCTGCGAATGAAACATTCTCATCGATATATAAACCTTCAACCTGATGGAAAAAGCAGTGCGCACGTGCAGAAATGGCTTCGTTGCGGTAAACTCTTCCCGGCATAATTGCACGGAATGGTGGTTTCCCCATTTCCATCATTCTAACCTGAACAGATGAAGTATGTGTCCGTAAAGCAATATCGCCTTTTTCGCCACCTTTTTTTATGAAGAATGTGTCCTGCATATCTCTTGCCGGATGTTCTTC
>JBDTLL010000283.1:0-3366 GCA_039934815.1 Daejeonella sp.
GTAAAGGAATTTAAAAGAGAGATCACCACAGGCATATCGGCTCCGCCGATAGGCAAAACAAAAAATACCCCGTAAAGCAATGATAAACCCAGCACCACATAAAAGAGGTAAGTACTATTTGCTGGTAAAATCCAAATAAAATAAACTGAAGTGAGCAACAATATAGCTAGAATTAACAGGTTGATAATGTGCTGACTATTAAACGAAAAATCTCTGATTCGTCCATTTAATTTAGCCCAGGCAATCATACTTCCCGCAAAGGAAATTGTACCGATAATTAAGCCTGCAAAAATGATAAGCAGTGTTAACCGATCATTATTTTCTAACGAACGACTGATGTGATTAAACTCAACAATGGCAATTAATCCGGCACAGGCCCCACCCATTCCGTTAAACAGACTTACCATCTCGGGCATGGAAGTCATTTTTACTTTTTTAGCCGCTATTGTACCGCCAACGCCACCAAAAAACAAGCCTGCAAAAATCCAGGCGTAGTTGCCAAGCTTTTCGCCGTTTTCACGATATAAAAAAATAGTTCCAAAAATGGCAATCGCCATTCCTGCGGCGGCAATTAAATTCCCCTTACGGGCCGATTCTGGATGACTTAATAATTTGAGACCAATTATGAACGTAACTGAGCCAATGAGGTAACAAATGGTAAGTATATTTATCTCCATATAATCAGGTTGACATTATTTACTTTTTCGTTTAAACATTTCCAGCATGCGATCTGTAACTACAAAGCCACCAACTACATTAAGCGTTCCCAGAACAACGGCAAAAAAACCAACAAGCAGTGCCACATAATTACCGGGTTCGGCCTTCCCCATTACGATGATGGCGCCAATTACTACCACGCCGTGAATGGCATTGGCGCCACTCATTAAAGGCGTATGTAATACACTTGGAACCCGCCCAATAACCTCAATTCCAAGAAAAATACTGAGGATTACAATGTAAATCATTTCCTGATGTAAGGTTATCCAATCAAATAATTGCTCCATATATTTATATATATTTAAACCAGCGTAGATTTTAAGCGTTCGTTTACAATTTCGCCATCATGGCAAATGCATGCTCCTTTAACCAGATCATCCTCAAAATTGAGATTCAATTCTCCTTTTTCGTTGATCAAAAGTTTCAGGAAATTATAAATATTTTTTCCGTAGAGTTTACTCGCATCAGCAGGCATTCCTGATGGCAGGTTAGAATCCCCAATAATCTTAACATGATTAAATATTACCGTTTCGTTATTTTTTGTGCGTGCAGTATTTCCACCTGATGAAGCTGCAAGGTCAATAATAACAGAACCTGCTTTCATCTTTTCTAAAATGCTTTCTGTAATCAATATGGGTGCCTGCCTGCCGGGAATTTGTGCAGTAGTAATGATAACATCAGCTTTTATAGCTACATCTGCTATGCGTTGCTGTTGTTTTGCTTTATATTCTTCAGTTTGCTCCACAGCATAACCACCGGCTGCCGAAGCATCGGCTGCACCTTCAACTTCTATAAATTTTGCGCCTAAACTCATCACTTCTTCTTTTACAGAAGGTCGCGTATCAAAAACTTCCACCACCGCTCCCAGCCTTCTGGCAGTAGCAATTGCTTGTAATCCGGCAACGCCGGCGCCTAATATTAATACCTTAGCAGGAGAAACACTTCCGGCGGCAGTCATAAACATGGGAAAATATTTTGGAAGATGTAAAGCGGCAGTTAATACAGCCCTGTAACCAGCTATATTTGCCTGAGAACTCAACACATCCATGCTTTGGGCACGTGTAGTTCGCGGTAGCATATCTAAACTAAAAAGCGAGAAATTCCTGGTAGATACATCTTTTAACAAATCATAATTTACAAGCGGATTAAACATGCCAACTATGACCACACCGTTCTTTAATTCGCTAAATTCATATTCAACTAAAGGATTTATTGTTAAAAGCAGATCGGAATTATTAAGAATTTGCTTACGCGATAAAATTTCAGCTCCGGCTTCTTCATATTTCTTATCGGAATTAAATGCCTTTAAACCGCAACCAGTTTCAGCAATCAGATCGACGTTTAATTTTTTTAGACCGCTTACGTGTTCCGGCAAAAGTGAAACTCTTGATTCAAAGCTGGGTTCCCGAAGTATTCCTATTGTCATTTATGGAAAATTTTAGCTGTTGCTGACTAAAATAAAGAAAAGTATTAAGGCAAATGCCAACATCCGAAAAATTATAATTTAATTAATTCCCAAAATGTTAGAAATTCTTTCCTTAAATGATTTAATGCCCGATTATATTATTTCAGAGAAGCCGCGGAAACATAGATTATTTAGCGGCAAAAAACTATCTTTGCGCTTCGAATGAAGCATATACGTAACTTTTGCATAATTGCACACATCGATCACGGTAAGAGCACTTTAGCTGATCGATTATTAGAATACACAAATACAATCACTCAGCGTGAAGCGCAAGCTCAGTTGCTGGATGACATGGATCTGGAGCGTGAAAGAGGAATTACCATTAAAAGTCACGCGATACAAATGGATTATATTCAGGATGGGCAACCTTATATTCTGAATCTGATTGACACACCCGGACACGTCGATTTTTCTTATGAAGTTTCGCGATCCATTGCCGCCTGCGAAGGTGCCTTGTTAATTGTTGATGCTTCTCAGGGAATCCAGGCGCAAACAATTTCCAACCTTTATCTGGCTTTAGAACATGATCTGGAAATCATTCCTATTTTAAATAAAATGGACCTTCCGGGCGCTATGCCAGAGGAAGTGAAAGATCAGATTATTGAATTAATCGGCTGTAAACGCGAAGAAATTATCCCGGCATCCGGCAAAACGGGAATGGGAGTTCATGATATTTTAAGAGCAATTGTAGAACGCGTTCCGGCTCCGAAAGGAAATCCGGATGGCGAATTACAGGCGCTGATCTTCGATTCTGTTTTTGACTCTTTCCGTGGGATTGTTGCTTATTTTAAGGTTTTAAACGGAGAAATCCGCAAAAAAGACCGCGTAAAATTTGTTGCCACAGATAAAGAATATATCGCTGAAGAAGTGGGAACGCTTAAGTTAAAGCAGTTGCCAAAAGATGTGATCAAAACCGGCGATGTGGGTTACATTATTTCCGGAATAAAAGAAGCTCGTGAAGTTAAAGTAGGCGACACAATTACTCACAAAGACCGACCAAGTAAAGAACCTATTAAAGGTTTTGAAGAAGTAAAACCAATGGTTTTCGCCGGAATTTATCCGGTTGATACCGATGAATACGAAGAACTCCGCGAAGCGATGCATAAATTGCAACTGAACGATGCTTCTATTGTTTTTGAACCGGAATCGTCTGCCGCTTTAGGCTTTGGTTTCCGTTGCGGATT
>JBDTLL010000284.1:0-3342 GCA_039934815.1 Daejeonella sp.
GTAAATTTCACCCGTTATAATAACGAAATCCAACAGGCAGGCGGCATCAGCGATTTACAATTTCTATCCAATCCGGAAGTATCTTTCAGAGCAAGAAACTGGTTTAGTTTAGCATGGAATATACCATCGGTAACTTTGGATTACAAAATCAACCCAAATTCTGAACTGACGGTGAAAACTTTCGCATTATTCGGAAACCGCAACAGTATAGCAAACAGTGGGGTTCCTGATCAGGATTATAAAAATTCTGGGACTGCCCGATCCATTTCCAAAGATGCATACACAAATTTTGGTACAGAAATCCGTTATCGCAACAATTATAACCTGTTTCAGGGAAACCATACAATTGCTACGGGCCTGCGATATTACACCGGCGAAACCATTCGGCAGCAAGGAGCTGGAAGTACCGGAAATGATGCCGATTACAATTACAGCGGAGAGAACGCTATAACCAGAAACCTGGATTTAGACACAAAAAATTATGCGTTTTTTGCGGAGAATATTTTTCGTCCAATTGAACGTTTGTCAGTAACTCCCGGATTCAGGGTTGAATATATCAAGTCGAACGCTAAAGGCATGGCAACCCCGGTTTTAAATGTCGATAATGGCTTAAACAGAACGGTGGTTTTAGCAGGTTTGGGTTTGGGATATCAGATATCCACAAATACGGATATTTATGCAAACGCTTCTCAAAGTTTCCGCCCGTTTTTATTTGGTGATCTATACCCGAGCAATTTAATTGATGAAACAGATCCTGAACTGAAAGATGCTAAAGGATTTAATTTAGATCTCGGCTACCGCGGAGTAGTCAGCGACTTTTTCAATTTTGATGTAAGCGGATTTATTCTAAAATATAATGACCGTGTGGGAGATATTGAACGCAGCAAATCAGTTAATGGAACTACCACTTCTTATAAGTTTAAAACAAACGCTGGAGACAGCAGAAGTTACGGTTTGGAGAGTTTTCTTGAAATAAACCCTTTGCGGGCTTTAAAAATAAAGTCAAATGTTGGGTATGTCACTTTTTATAATTCACTGGCTTACATTAACGCCAATTATACGGCCGGCCCCTTTAAAGGGAAAGAGGTTGAAAACGCCCCGGAATGGATTGTGCGCTCAGGTTTGAATTATTCCTTAAACCGCTTTAATGCTTCTTTTAACCATTCGTTTACTGCCAATGCTTTTTCAGATCCTGCAAATACAGTAGTTGCTACCAAATCAGGAAGTGCTGGGAAAATCCCTTCATATTCTGTAATGGATATGAGCATAGGATATAAATTCAATAAGCAGTTTAATATAAAGTTGGTGGCTAACAACCTAACTGACGCTGCTTATTTTACCCGCAGAACAGCAGGCAATTCACCCGGCGTGGTACCTGGAGAAGGAAGAACATTTTTCCTGACTTTGTCTACAAAATTTTAATCCATTGCACCTATAGGAAAACAGAAGCCCCCGTTCGGGGGCTTTTCTGTTATAAAGTTGAGACTAGTGTTTGAATTTGCATCCGAAACGTTATTTAAATGTTCTATCAGTATCCAAACCTTATCATTCGTCTGGTTGATGCATCGTGATAAAAAATAAGGCGGATATTTCTTTCATATTCAACAATAAAGAGACCTCATACAAAACTTGTCATAATATATTTTCAAAATTATTTTTATTTATACCAATTCTAAATAACTTTGCCAAAATTTAAAACATGAAAAAATTCTTATTAATATTATTACTCTCCATTATTGGAGGCAACAGTTTCGCCCAGGACAGATTATTTACTTATACCTACCAGTCAAACGTATTAAAAAAGGATATACGTGAAGTGGAAGTTTGGAATACAATTAGATGGGGAAAGTCTGAATTTTACAGAGCTTTTGATCATAGAATTGAATATGAATTAGGATTGGGCAGCAATTTGCAAACGGCATTTTATTTAAACATAAACACATTTTCCCAAGATAATTTAGCGGGAAGTTTAGCATCTGGCACAAAACTTAGTTTTTCAAACGAATGGAAATACAAATTAAGCGATCCGGTGGCGAACGCGGTAGGGTCTGCATTGTATGCCGAAATTGGCGTGGGTACCGATGAACTTGAATTGGAAGGTAAACTCATTTTGGACAAAAAAATTGGAAGATCTATACACGTTCTGAATGTAATTGGAGAATTAGAATATGAAAAGGAATTTGAAGACGGAGAATTTGAGACTGAACAGGAAAGTAAAATTGAACTTGATTATGGTTTTTCACATCAAATTAGCAAAAAATTAAATGTGGGTTTTGAATTACGGCAGGATAATGGAATTCATCATGGCAAAATAGAATCAGCTAGTTTATTTGGAGGTCCGGGATTCTCCTACAATGGCAACAACTACTGGATCAACTTTACTTTATTACCCCAAGTTTATTCGTTTAAAGGCGCTGACAGCGGAAATTTAGACTTGAATCATCATGAAAAAGTAGAAACGAGATTAATTTTCTCTTTCCAACTTTAAACAAATCACAATGAAAAAAGCAATTTATTTGTTAGCTATAGGAAGCATAATTGGCATTTTTGCTGCCTGCAGTTCATCTTTATACAAACCAACTCTTGAAACCGCAGGCTCTCCCGAGCGGTTTCAGGAATTGAATAAAGGACGAGCATTATACATTGCAAACTGTAGTTCTTGCCACAATCTGCATAAGCCGAGTGAATATTCAGAAACCGGGTGGATAAAAAACCTAAATGATATGCAGAAAAAAGCAGAAATTACCGATTCAGAAAAAAAACTTATTCTGAATTATCTGACTTCAAAATAACATCACCTTCTGCGTCCACTAATTTAACAGGATCTTCATCCAGTTCATTTGCTTCATCACCTCCGTATAGGGTGTGCGCTTCGTGGGCATCATATCCAATTTCGGCCAAATATCTGGAAAATGAGGCAGTGTAGCCATGAGTTAAATAAACAGTTTCGCATTCTGTAGCTTTAATAGCCTGAAGTAAACCGTCCCAATCAGCATGATCTGAGAGAACAAAACCCCGGTCGGCAGCTCTACGGCGTTTAGCGCCTCTTAATGCCATCCATCCCGAACAATATCCAAAACTGTAGGGATAAAATTTGCGCATCCACGGTGTTCCAACAGATGACGGCGGACAAAGAATTAATCCTTTCCTCATTTCATCTCGATCACTCTCCGGAGTTACTCGTGTTGTTTCATTCAATTGAACGCCATTTCTGCGCAACGCTTCATTTGTATTTTCAATAACGCCATGAGTAAAAACTCTACCGATTGACAGATCCAGTCCCTGCAAAATCCGTTGCGCTTTTCCTAAAGAATAACCAACCAGAACAGTTGTTTTACCCTC
>JBDTLL010000285.1:0-3301 GCA_039934815.1 Daejeonella sp.
ACTTATCTTTTCCCGGATAATCCGGGATAGAATGTAGCACCTTGTAAGCACAGGTTGCTAAGACATCGCAGGGTCTAGTCCCTCCGTCTTTCTGAATAAGCATTGCAAAAGTGCAGCGATTTTGGCGGATTTGCAAATGAATTCTGCTTCAAGTCAAAATTATCTTCTGAATTTTACCGGATATTGATGAATTAGGAAATTGTATTTGGTTTTTAGGGCATTTTAGTTGTTAAACCAGTAAAACAAAAAAAGCTCCGCATAAATGCGAAGCTTTTTAGAAAGTATTTTAGAATCTTATTTTCTGCTGCCAAATAAACGCAATAGCATTAGGAACAAATTAAGGAAATCGAGATAAAGAGTTAGGGCTCCCATAATAACCATTTTACTGGCTGTTGCATCGCCATATTCTAAACCTTCGCCAATACGCTTTAATTTCTGCACATCGTAAGCTGTTAATCCCACGAAGATGGCCACACCAATAAAGCTTATTATATAATCCAGCTGACTGCTTTTCATGAAGAAGTTAACCACGCTGGCAATAATTATCCCAACCAAAAACATCATTAAAATAGATCCGAATTTGGTAAGATCCTGATTGGTTGTATAGCCCGCAATTGCCATAACACCAAATAATGTGGCGGCCGAAATAAAGCACGTAAGTATTGAAGACGAGCTATAAATAAATAATATGAAGCTTAAGCTGATACCTGTAATTGCAGCGTATGCTACAAAAACCAATGCCAGAACAGGAAAAGAAAGTCGGTTTAAGCCAAATGACATAAGCAATACAAATGCTAATGGCGAAAACATCGCTACTTTGCCTAAAGTACTCATGCTGCCGGTTTCGGTGTCAATCAGTAATCGAAGTAATGAATCATTTTGCGAAAAAATATATGCGAATGCCGCCGAAATTCCTAAGGCAACAAACATCCATATAAATACATTTGATAAAAAGTTTTTTGAGGTGATGCCTGTTTGTTTTATTTCTAACCCGTTTTCATCCAGTTGATAAACCGTTTGTTGTTCTCTCATTTTTTGATTTTTTTTTCTAAAGTAAGTAATCGGAATTGTTGTATCAAGTGTGCTTTACGTAAGGCGTTTGGTAAGCTGTTCTTCTACCATTTTAAATAATTGAACGGGTTTTAAATTCCGCCAATTCATCTCATCCAGCGCACCGCCAAAATTAATGTAATAATCTATATTATTACGTTTGAATTCGCTGATTACATGTTCACGGAAATTTATTCCCGCAATCCAGCCGTCTTCCACATCCTGAAACCACTCTTCGTAGTAACAATCGTCTGAAGAATGAAAGTTTAGAATATTTTCGCCAATAAGGATAAATTTATTGATTCCTTCGTCGATCATCAGTTCCAGAATTTCGCGTTTAAGCAACATAATATCGTTGTAAAGCGCATCATTCCATTCGCCAATAAATTCTATAATTGCGTAACCGCGATCATAATCTGCGTAAATAACTTTTAGGTATAAGGTAAGCGAGCCAAAATAATCCCACTGCGGATGGATGTAATAATTGTAGATCTGCTTGTCGAAAGTTATTTCACTGTATTTAGTGTCAAAAAAGGGAGACCTTTTATCCTCAGCGGCCACGTAATCATCACGCCAGCGGTAGTAGGGTTCTATCTCATGCATATTGTAAAACTCCCGCTTTCAGGAAGACTGTTTTTATGAGTTGTGGTTTTCCGGAGCGTTTTCTACTGCTTTGCGAACACTTCCGTACTGATCCAGCAATTGCTGGGCAGTTTCTGCATCTACTTTTGTAGATTCCATAATCATATTAACGGCTCTGTTTACCAGTTTATGATTGGTAAGCTGCATATCGTACATTTTGTTGCCTTTTACCCGGCCAAGCTGAATCATAACCGAAGTGCTGATCATATTTAATACGAGTTTTTGCGCCGTACCGGATTTCATACGTGTAGAACCGGTTACAAACTCCGGACCTACGACCACTTCAACCGGAAATTGTGCTTCTGCGGCAACAGGACTGTTATTATTGCAAACAATACAACCTGTTATCAGGCCCATGGAGTTAGCTTTTTTTAGTCCACCAATAACATACGGCGTTGTTCCGGATGCGGCAATTCCTATTAAAACATCCTGTGAAGTAATGTTATAAGCTTCCAGATCGTTCCATGCCTGATCCTGATCATCTTCTGCATTTTCTACAGCTTTGCGAATGGCAGAATCTCCGCCGGCAATAATTCCTACTACCATGTCAAACGGAACTCCATATGTAGGCGGACACTCGGAAGCATCCAAAATTCCAAGTCGACCGCTGGTGCCTGCACCAATATAAAATAAGCGGCCTCCGCCTTTCATTTTCTCAACGATGGCAGTAATAAGTTTTTCAATTTGAGGAATAACTTTTTCTACCGCGTAAGGAACAGAGCGGTCTTCTTTGTTCATTCCAGACAGAAGCTCACTAACAGACATTTTTTCAAGATCGTTGTAGTGGGAAGATTCTTCTGTAGTTCTGTTCATGGCTCAAAATTATGGAGTAAAAATCGGAATATTTTATAAAAGCTGAAAATATACAGAGAATAAATAAAATCCTTTTTATAATAATCAAATTGGAGCAAATTGTTTTGTCTAAATCGATAAAAATCAATATTAAAAAACTTTATACTTATAAGCCTGTAATACTATTTCTGGAGGTAAAAGGTTAACTATAAGTAGAATTTTCCATAGCCAACAAATTGTTGGGGAAGTTTAGATAGATTTGGATTTTATTGGGGGAAATGAAGGCGGTTACAAAGAAAAATATGTTGATTGCAGCTGCTTATTCGGCAGTTTTAATAATTGGAATGGTAGTAGGGCCGAAGTTTGCAAATGAGAATGCAAACACTAAAAGCGGTTCTTTTTTACCTTTTAAAAATACACAGGACGAAAAGATAAATAAGGTGCTTCAGATTATTGAAGATAATTACGTAGACACCATTAAAATTGATACCGTTCAGGATAAAGTGATTGAGGAAATTGTTGATAAGCTCGATCCGCATACCTCATATCTGCCTCCGCAGGAAGCAAAATTATTATCTGAAGATCTGGAAGGAAACTTTTTTGGAATTGGTATTGAATATTATATTCTGAACGATACCTTGCTGGTTACCGCCGTAACCAAACATGCACCCGCATATAAAGCCGGCCTTTTGCCGGGAGATAAAGTATTAAAAGTTAACAATAAACCTGTATCCGGAGTGCATATCAGCTCAAAGGAAATTGTAGAAGGCATTCGCGGTAAACGCGGAAGTATAGTTAAATTATTAATTAAAAGGCA
>JBDTLL010000286.1:0-3287 GCA_039934815.1 Daejeonella sp.
TTTGCGGCTTTTTCAATCCCGGGGCTGAAGGTTGCTCTGCCCTGCATATCATCCGCAGACAATGTTTTAATTATGCGTTCCACATCATCCTGTTTTACCAGTTTGTTGGGAGTTTTAACGGCACATGATGCTAGAAATGTAAGGGCTATCAAGCCGGAAAATATTCTTCTCATTTATACTGTTTTAGTGATTTATTACAGAATTCAGATTTAGCTTATAAAATTTTGTTACTTAAAAATCTTATTTTTCTTTCACCTGCGTGGATAACCAACTATCTCGGAATTTCTTTTGCTCGGCGCTTAATTTGCCACCAATTTTTTCTATTGGAACAACATCAATCGAATTATTAGCCTGCAATTTAACTTTTGCAGTTTTGACCATTTTGCGATGTTCAAAAGTTAACTCCACCTCTTGTCCGGGTTTGTATTTCTGTAAAGTAGATTCCAAATCGGCAGAGCTTTTTAGTTCAGTATCGCCAACTTTTAACAAATAATCGCCCACATCTAAACCCGATTCATAGGCTGCGCTTCCTTTTAAGGTATTCATCGCTACTTTTAATTTTCCGTTTGCCGGAATTAATCTTAAATACCCTAACGAGGCCTGCTCTGCGTTTGGATGAGTAAGCACCAAACCGGCTTTTGCAAGCATTTTCTCGTAATCATTCTTCTCGATTCCATTCACATAACGATTGAAAAAGTCTTCCGCGAAAGCGTTATTGGTAATTGTAGCTAATACATTTTGCAGATCTGTAACGGTATAAGGTATTTCTGTTTTACCATGAGTTTTCCAAACCGCACGCATATAATCGTCAAGCGTAAGCTTAAATTCAGAGCGCAAACGTAGATCTAACGCGAGTGCAATGGTTGCTCCGTAGGTGTAATAAGAGGTGAAAATGTTGGCAGAGTTGGTTTCATCTACCGCCACGCCGGCGTCTGCAAATACCGCTTGCCGGCTCATTTGTGTTGCCGGGTAGGCGTTAGCTCCCGGTGCATTTAAAACCGAGTTAAGTAAGCCGCGGATTGTTCCGCTATAGGTGTCCAGATCGCGGTAGCCTGCTCTTTTTAAAATTAATTCACCATAATATTGAGTAAAACCTTCGGCAAACCAAAGCTCATTACTCATGTTGCTATGCTCAAAATTAAAAGGTTCTAAAGTTTTCGGGCGAATGCGCTCCACGTTCCAGGAGTGAAAAAACTCATGCGAGAAAGTGCCTAAAAGGTTTTTCTCATTGCCTTCAATCTTATCAGGACGCTGAACAATTACTGTTGAATTGCGGTGCTCCATTCCATCGCCGGCATTTTCCGGATTCACATCCTGCAGAAAAGTATAATGGCCGAAATCATAAGTTGCAAGTTCTCCAAAAACCATTTTCGCCTCCTTAACCATGCGTTCTACCATTTTAGCGTAATTATCTACAACAGTCTGGTCATCGGGCGTATGAGAGCTGAGGGAAAGTGTCTGAACTTTTTTATCAGTATTCAAATCCGTCCATGAACTTAATTTAAATGCAGAAAGTTCGGTGGGGCTATCCATAAAATACTGAAGATTGGCAGCGGTAAACTCATCCGGACTTTTGCCGGGCTTTAACTGGGTAGCTACTTTCCAGCCGTATGTATCAAGATCATTGAATTTTATTTCTATCGGCTCGTTCTCAAAACCTTTGGCCCACATAAAAGTTGCGGGCATGTTCATATGCGCATGAGTTTCGTCAATGCCCAGATACGTACCGTCAACCCAGTTTCCAAAAATTGTGTAGCTAATATTTACGTCGTCGCGATGATCCGCAATTTCAAAAACATCACCTTCAACCTGAAGAATCGTTAGGGCTTTGCCGTTTTTGTCAGTAGCCTTTACGTTGTAAACATTCTTACCAAATTCATGCGTGGCGTACCTTCCGGGAGAAGAACGGCTCATGCGAAACGTTAATTTTCCTTGCGGAACATCTTCGAGGCTCATCGTAACATTGGCCTCATGATGGACGGCGTTAGGAAATGAGATTTGGTATTTTACTGGATCTTTCGCAAAAGCAGAAAAGGAAAAACTGCAGCATAAAACGGCAGTCAGAAGACTTAGTTGTTTCATCTAAAAATTTAATAATCTGGTTGAAAATAAATTATAATAGATGAAAGTAAGAATTTGTGTTGGAATTGTGACTTTTTACTATGCTTCCCAGTCTATTGCGCTTAAATCTCTCACGGAAGTTTTGCGGATTATTTCCTTTTGCTTTTCAATTTCTGTATCCACTTTTGTTTCCTGAATTCCATCTGTTACGGCAATATCATAATCTTTGCCTTTATAAGATCCATGAATGTGAGATTCTTCGGTATTTTGTAAGGCAAAATCATACGGACCTTTATTGCTCATTAATTTTACAAAAACAGGCAGGCACTCAAAAAGAATAAACAAGAAGCCGATAAACGTAATGGCTAAATAATTATCCAGATCTCGTTTTCCGTCTTCGCGGAATGTTAACTGACCTAAGGCCCAGTTTCTATCGGCAAATCCGGCCACGTTAGAAAGACTGTCCAGCTGATAACCGCTAAACATTCGCTGGTCTGCAAGTCCGTCCATTTCTTTTCGTCGTTCAAAGAATTTATCCATATTCCCAAGTTCCGCTCGTAACGCTTCCAATCGTTGTTCCTTTTGAATTACCAAAGATTCTTTTTGCTTGGCGTACGTTCCATATCCGGTTATACCGGAAGTCTGATTGGTTTTATCTCCAAAAACTTCCTGATTTAAAATATATCTGGATTGTTTAATATCTTTTTCAAGTGAATCTTTTTCCGCTTTTAAATTGGCGGTTTTATTCAGCTCTGAGTTGTATTTGTTATTAAAGGTTTTATTTAAGGTATCAATTCTAGAACGTTGTCCGTTTAAATAACTGGTTTTTAATTTCTGACGAATCTCTTTATCAAATATTTTTAATTCCAGCGGACGGGAAATTACCAGACCAATCATAATTGCCAGTAAAATACGTGGCGTTGCCTGCATAATCTGCTGGTTAGTTGTTCCGCTTTTGCTGATGCTGGAAACGATATAACGGTCCATGTTGAAAATGGCCAATCCCCAGATTATTCCGAAGAAAACCGCAAAGAGAACTGCTGCCGGGCTTCCCGAAAAGACAAAATACATGGCGTAACCGCCGGATAAAGCGGCAAACAAGGCGGTGAAAAATATGGTGGCTCCAATGCCTACAAATTTGTTGTGTTCTGTAGGGTAGTTTTTAAGCGTTCCAACGTGTGCTCCGGAACAAAACCAGAAGAAATCAGTTATTTTTTTCATTATGA
>JBDTLL010000287.1:0-3285 GCA_039934815.1 Daejeonella sp.
GCAAAATCTGTAGTTAAACCTTTAACCTGTGAATCTGTTCCTATACAAACTTTTAATTTGTAACCCAGATTAATTTCTCTTTCTATTACTTGCTCAACTTCGTCAATAATAGGATTTAGAATTTTTTCTCCATTAAATTTTTTCCAGTTCATAAAAAATATTTAAAGCTCTAAATGATTGTTATACAGTATTTTCCGTATATATTAAAGATAAGGCATTGAAAACATAAATGAATTAATATTTCATTAAATAATTAATTATCAGGAGGTTTGCCCTCATTTAACTCAAAACGAAAGATTTATGTTAAAACTAGAATTAAATAAGCTTTACTGGAGCTTAACTATTATCATTTGCCTTATATCAGCTTGTCAGAAATCCAATATTGTTGTTAATGCAGAAAAATTAGAAAGTAAGGATATTCTAAATGCTAAATATTCTGAACATGAATTGAACACAATAGATATTTATTTACCTGCAGACCGAACCACTGAAACGGCAATTATTTTATTTGTGCATGGCGGTTTTTGGTACGAAGGCGATAAAAGCATGCTAACGGAACTGGCTAAATATTACCGAAACCAAGGCTATGTTACGGCAAACCTAAATTACCGCTTAGCGCATAACGCAGAAAACAATGTCCATCCGGCACAGATAAATGATATTGGAAAGGCAATTGGCTATCTGAATTCCAAAGCTCAGGAATACGAATATTCACCGAGTAAGATGGCGCTCCTGGGCGCTAGTGCAGGCGCACACCTGGCTTTATTATATAGTTTTCAAAAAGACCCGCAGCAACACATAAAGGCAGTAGTTTCGCTGGCAGGACCAACCAATTTTACCAACCTTCAAACAGTATCATTCCTCCAGTCGCAAGTGTTGGAATGGTTTATAGGTAGTTCTTATCAAAATAATCCTTCGGCGTATGCCGAAGCCAGTCCGGTTAATTATGTCAATAAAAATTCGCCACCTACATTGATGTTTCACGGTAAGCTTGATTTAATTGTTCCTGTTAAGCAGTCTCAGGATTTGAAGGTAAAATTAGATCAGTTTCAAGTTCCAAATCAATTAAAGATCTACGAAAATCAGGGCCATGATCTCACAGGAATTGATACCGATAAAGAGTTTTTAAACACGATAAATTCCTGGTTAACCGCCTATTTAAAATAGGTTTTCAAAACCTTTGCTCAATTGATTTTGTTATAAATGAAAATCACAACGTCATGGTAATAAGCAATCCGGATCTACAACAAGAACTCAAAATACTTTGGGAAAGCAGAGTCAAATCTATTGATGGTTTAACTGAAGATGGCAGAAAATTCAAGTTTAATAAGCCTATGAGTTACCTGATAAACAATTCTCAAAAAAACTATCAGTTTTTACTAAAAGATATGAACAAGCAACTTCATATCTTAAGAAAGAAAACCGAAATTTTGCAGAAAGAAATGAATAAGCTTTTAAAACTGATTAACAACAATCCGCCGTCATTATAAAGCCTCAAATCATTAATTTTTATAAGTCTTATAAACAAAAAAAGCGATCCGAGGATCGCTTTAAATATTTAAAATATTAGAATTTACAATTTAGCTTTTACTTCTACCTGCTCGTAAGATTCAACTATATCGCCAACTTCAATATTGTTGAAGTTTTGAATATTTAAACCACATTCGTAACCTTTAGAAACTTCTTTCACATCGTCTTTGAAACGTTTCAATGAAGCAAGTTCACCGGCATAAACAACCACACCATCACGAATGATACGTATTTTGCTGTTTCTCGTGATTTTTCCATCCAACACCATACAACCGGCAATTGTTCCAACTTTACTGATTTTGAATACCTCACGGATCTCGACATTTGATGTAATTTTCTCTTCAAATTCCGGATCAAGCATTCCTTCCATTGCCGCTTTCACTTCATTAATCGCATCGTAAATAATAGAATATAAACGAATATCAATTTGTTCAGCTTCAGCAAGTTTACGTGCACTTCCTGACGGACGTACCTGGAAACCAATAATGATCGCATCAGAAGCAGAAGCCAATAATACATCCGACTCAGAGATTTGACCTACTGATTTATGGATAATGTTAACCTGAATCTGCTCAGTAGAAAGTTTCAGTAATGAATCTGAAAGCGCTTCAATTGAACCATCCACATCACCTTTAACAATAATGTTAAGTTCCTTGAAGTTACCAATTGCCAAACGACGACCGATTTCATCCAGTGTGATATGTTTCTGAGTACGTAATCCCTGCTCACGTTGTAATTGCAAACGCTTGTTAGCAATATCTCTCGCTTCCGGTTCGCTTTCTAAAGAGTTAAACCTGTCACCCGCAGTTGGAGCGCCCTGCATACCCAACACCTGTACAGGCGTAGACGGACCGGCTTTTTCAACTTTCTGTCCGCGTTCGTTATGTAAAGCTTTTACTCTACCGCTATAACAACCCGCTAAAATTGGATCACCAACTCTTAAAGTTCCAGACTGAATTAATACTGTTGTAACAATACCCCGACCTTTATCTAACGTTGCTTCGATTACTGTTCCCACAGCTCTCTTTTCAGGATTAGCCTTTAGCTCTAATAAATCAGCCTCAAGCAATACTTTCTCTAATAAGAGATCAACGCCAACTCCGGTTTTACCAGAAATTTCCTGACTCTGAAATTTACCACCCCAATCTTCAACCAAAATATTCATAGTTGATAATTGTTCGCGAATTTTATCAGAATTAGCGCCCGGCTTATCCACTTTACTAAATGCAAATACAATTGGAACTCCCGCAGCCTGAGCGTGATTAATTGCTTCTTTTGTTTGAGGCATCACACTATCATCCGCAGCAATTACAATAATTGCAATATCTGTAACCTTAGCACCACGTGCACGCATTGCTGTAAACGCCTCGTGACCCGGAGTATCTAAGAAAGTTACACTTCTTCCGTTTTCTAATTTTACTTCGTAAGCTCCAATGTGCTGGGTAATACCACCCGCTTCACCGGCAATTACGTTTGCTTTACGAACAAAATCCAGCAATGATGTTTTACCATGATCCACGTGACCCATTACGGTAACAATTGGAGCTCTTGGTATTAAATCTTCTGGTAAATCTTCTTCTTCAAGCGTATTTGTTTCTTCATCCTCTGGTTTCACAAACTCAACTTCGTAGCCAAATTCATCAGCTACAATTGTTAAAGTCTCAGCATCCAGACGCTGATTGATAGAAACAAACATTCCCAAACTCATACAAGTAGAAATAATTTGCGTTACCGGAACATCAAGCATACTTGCCA
>JBDTLL010000288.1:0-3281 GCA_039934815.1 Daejeonella sp.
CATGTTGAAAGCGGTAGAATGTAAAAGTGTAAGCACGGCAGTTTACAGTTCCGGCTTGCAGGTTACAGGAATGTTTACCGATTTGGGAATTAGCACCGACAACGCCCTTACCTTTTTAAAAACCACCGGACCAAGTGCATTAGCGGTAAACAACAAACAACTGGAAGGTCATTCTAAAAATTATCACAAAGATGGATTTTCATCCCCGGTAGGAAAACTTAAGGGCTTTGAAACGGCTTTAGAAAACTTTACTGATGAAGATTTAATTAAGGCAAATATTGTAAATGATCAGGAAACTGAATTAAATTTTGCCAGTGGCATTAATCTTAAAGGAAAAGTTCAGGAAATTAAACGTTTTAGCAACAAAATTATCCTGATAAGTTTTATTAACTGTACCGTTACCGGTCAGGACGGAACACTCCTTTTTGATCCTTCCTGGGGAGTTTACGATATGGCCGTGGGTGAAAAGGTGGTTTCTGTTTTTTGTGGAGCAGCAGACAAAGATGCATATCAGGAAATAGCGTTGATTTCAAAAACCACAACCTATCATCATCAATATTCTGATAAGACTTTAGAATATCACCAACTTTTTAAAACGGTTCGCGATTGTCGCGAAAATCAATCCGGCTACGAAAAACTTGAACAAGTTTGGAACTCGTTGAAGACAAAATTCAGAGACGACTGGTTGTGCTCGATGGAAATTTTGGAAATTTTAGAACAGGAAGAATTATCACCCAACGTTTGCAAAGAAATTCGCATTCATTTGGAAATGATAGCAGCACAGGAACCGGAATATGCTAAATTAATAAGCGATGGTTTTTACCTGATTAAAAATCCCGTAAGCCAGCTAACTGTATAGCTATGAATATAATTATAACAGGTGCCAGCAGCGGAGTTGGTTTTGAAGCAGTTCTGGATTTTATTCTGAACAGCAATCATAAAATAATTGCGCTTGCCCGTTCTGAACAAAAATTACAAAGACTTTATGATATCGCAACCAGCTTAAACCCGGATTGCACGTTATATCCTATTTCTTTTGACATTGTGCATAGTGATTACAATGAAATTATTCCGTTTATAGAGGAGAGACTGGGAAATGTGGATATTTTAATTAATAACGCAGGATCTTTAATCAATAAAAGCTTCGGTAAAAGTTCGGCTTTAGATTTCGCAGAAATGCTTCAAAGCAATTTTCTGGGCCATGTTAAAATGATTCAGCAAATTGTTCCGTACATGAAAGCTGGTTCACATATTTTAAATATCGGAAGTATGGGTGCTTTTCAGGGATCCGTTAAATTTCCCGGCCTTGCTGCGTATTCTGCGAGTAAAGCCGCGTTGCATACGTTGACCGAATGCCTGGCATACGAATATGAAGAAAAACAGATCAAGGTAAATTGTCTTGCTTTAGGTTCCGCTCAAACGGAAATGCTCGAAAAAGCTTTCCCTGATTATGAATCGCCGGTTATGGCCTTTGAAATGGGAAAATATATAGCTGATTTTGCCTTAACAGGACAAAAGTTTTTTAACGGCAAAATACTTCCTGTGGCAGTAACAAGTCCGTGATGAATATCAAAAATCTATATTGTATTGTTTTAAGTCTTTTACTTTTTGCGTCCTGCCAAAGTGATACAAAAGATCCTGGGACCACAACGCAAGAAGCGATAGATGATTCTTCGATTATAAATTCCCGGAAAAGTTTAGATGTTCCTTATGAGGTTGTTTTTAATGATAGCACCCGGTTAATGGAGATCAAAAAAAATCCTGAGGCCAATTCTGAAAACTTAAACGAAAACGATCTGATCGAAGCTATTAATTTAAAATATCCCGAAATAATACTTGAGTTAATCAGTATCAAAGGAGATACAATTGCGGTTAAAATCAAAGATGCAACTTACTTGACGCAAAGAATGGGTTCAGAAGGCGCAAAAGCATATCTGGCAGAAGCCACGTTTGCATTAACAGAACTTAAAAATATAAGTGCGGTCGATTTTCAATTTACGGAAGGCGACCATGCAAGTCCGGGAGTGATGACCCGGGCAGATTTCAATGATTTTAATTGAAAAGCAGCGCAAATAAATATCTGCGCTGCATTTTGATTATGCTTTTTCGCCAAGCAAAATCATTTCATTAACTACTATTTCTGTAACGTATTTCTTCTGTCCGTCTTTTGAGGTGTAACTGTGCGAACTCAGTTTTCCTTCGATAGATATTTCCTTTCCTTTCTGAACAAATTTTTCGGCTATATCTGCCTGCTTGCCCCAAAATACAAGGGTATGCCATTGCGTTTGTTCTACTTTTTCACCGCTTGCATTTTTATAGCTTTCATGCGTTGCAATATTTAAACGGGCAACTTTTTTGTTTTCTGCAATCATTTTAATTTCGGGATCGTTTCCTGCAAATCCCATCAGGCGGACACTGTTTTTTAAAGTATTCATCGGCTTAAAAATTAAGGGTTAATAATGTGTTTGAATTGATAGAACAAAGGAAAGGTTAAAGCGAAATATTAGTCGGAGCTTATCCATTTATATCCGTATATAGTCGGATATAATCGTTTATTAACTTAGCTTTATGTAGCAAAAAATTATTCTGAATCGAAATTAAGATGGAAAAAACCTGTTTAGATTGCCATAATCCAATTAAAGGGAGAGCTGATAAAAAGTTTTGTGACGATCAATGCCGAAGCAATTACAACAATCGCCAGAAAATGGATACGGATCTGTATCTGAAACATGTAAATCAAATTCTTAAAAAAAACAGGAACCTCTTAACCCGGTTTAATCCGGATGGAAAAGCAAAAGTTAAAAAAGCAAAACTTGCAGATTCAGGTTTCAATTTCAATTTTTTCACGCATATTTATGAAACCCAAAAAGGTCAGACATACAAATTTTGTTATGAATATGGGTATCTTGAATTAAACGCCTTTGAACTCCTCCTTGTAAAAAGAGAGGAAGCAGTTTAAATTCCTTTGGTCACTTTAGACTTTATAAAATTTTGGTAATAGTTATACAATGTAAAGATGGTGTAGGTTTAGTTGCCGCCATTAGTTCTGTTTTAGCAAAGGAAGGCTGCAATATAATTTCCATGCGGGAACATGTAGATCAGGAGGTCAATAAGTTTTTTGCACGCATAGTTGTGAATCAAATTGAGTTCCCTGATTTAATGGAGCAAGCAATTTTAGAAATCCTCCCTCCGGAAGCTATTGTTAGAGTAAATCCGCAGCCAGAAAAAAACATTGTTGTATTGGTTACTAAAGAATATCATTGCTTAAGCGATATTTTAAC
>JBDTLL010000289.1:0-3217 GCA_039934815.1 Daejeonella sp.
TCGTCATTAGATAAAGAAATCCGCTGCGGCGGAAAGAATCCCTTTAAATTTTCTATCATTTAATTTTATCTGTTTTAAATCCGGTTTGGTAAGCTGACACATAACTAAAAGATATACGCTACGGCTTAAATAACATCTGCATATAGCATCCTGTTATAATATGCTATGCGCTTTAAAAATCCTCGCGTGTTTCGCATAACTTTCCCAATATCCACAATTATTAAATTATAATGAAAATAAAAGGGTGAACGGTAGGAATTATTTAGTTAACGGTAAAATAGACCAAAGAAATTAAACTCAAACTACCCTTTTCTCAAAGCAAACACTGTTCTCTACTCCGGCATATTGCCCGTAATTGGGAATGATCTCAAAACCTGATTTGAGATAGAGCGCAATAGCTTCGGGTTGGTTTTTACCGGTTTCCAGAACACATTTTTTATAGCCCAGTTCGGCGGTCCAGGTTTGGAGTTCCTGCAGAATTTTAGAAGCCATGCCCTGCCCTCTCCATTCCGGTCGACTGAACATGCGTTTTACTTCCATGCTTTCGGCATCAAATTCTTTAATGGCTCCGCAGCTAATGGGTTTTTCATCCTGGTAAGCAACAAGACAATAGTTGATGTTTTGAATTTTATTGAACTGAGCGTAATACGCATGATCGTCCCCATCGCGGAAAGCAAGATCTGCATCCAGCTCTTTGACCAGTTCAATAAAGTCGGGATTTGCGGAATCTGTTCTGATGATTGTTAACACAGCAAACAGGATCAGCGTTTCTTCAAAAGCAAGTACGAATAGGGCTGCAAACTAAGCTGAGTGCCCAGATCTACCGCTGCTCCGTTCATTTCATTGGTCCAGGTGCTGTTTTGCAAAGCAGAGGAAAGCTCCAGATCAATTGCTTTATTTCTCATATTCGAAATCACCAGAATTTTATTAGAGGCGGTTTCTTTTGTAAAAATGATCGCATCAGTGATACTGTAAGAAGTCAGCTGCCCTTTCCTCACCGCTTCATTGTTGTTACGGAAAGCAATGATCTTTTTATATTCCGCGGTCAGACCCGGATTCAGACTCCAATCGATATTTGTCCCCGTAAAGGGAAACGAAAGGCGGTAAGGCGTTCCAACTTCCTGTCCGTTATAGATCATGGGCACAGATTTCATGGTGGCGCTTACCACAAATGCCGACATGGAGCCACGCAATCCGCCAAATAATTCCTGCGGCGTTCCGTCAGATCCGTTCACATCGTGGTTGCTGGTATATCTCACAACCTGCTGCGTTCCGGTAGAAGATGCGTATTCTGTATTGTTGAGATTGTCTATGCTGGTTGCGGTGGTCTGATTGTTATTGTAAATATTTTTCAGATTTCCGTAATAAGAAAATCCGAAATTATAATCAAAACCCACCGTAAAATTGGCGTTCCGATTGCCCTCCGCCATGATCAGCAATTTATGTGTGCTGATATTCCGCAAACTATCGATGGCCTGTTTCCAGAAATCCAGCGGCGGACCATCGGCATAATCGCACCTGAAACCATCTACGTTTGCCGCGTACACCCAGTATTTCATAGAACGGATCATTTCTAAACGCATAGCCGCATTGTTAAAATTCAATTGCGCCACATCGTTCCAACCGGTTCCCGGCGGACTTACAACCGCACCCGTGGCATCCTGCAAATACCAGTCTTTATGGCTGCTGATCCAGGGATTATCCCATGCGGTATGATTGGCCACCCAATCCAGAATGACGCTCATGTTTTTACTGTGAGCCGTTTCTACCAGACTTCGAAGATCGTTGAGAGTTCCAAACTCCGGATTTACTTCCGTGTAATTCTTCACGCAATAAGGCGAGTTCACCGAGCGCAGACTTCCTACCGGGAAAACAGGCATCAGGTAAACTACATTTGCACCTAAACTTTTTATCGAATCCAAACGATTTTTAACGCCTTCAAAATTTCCGCTTTCGCTGAAGACACGCATATTCACCTGATAAATCGTTACATCTTCGCGGTTAGGAACATTGGCAAATGGCTGTCCGTATTGCGGAACAGGAACATCTGGATTAGGTGCTATTACAACCGGCGTTTGCTTTTGCGGAGCCGGAACTTTTTTACTGCAGGAAAAAAATACTGAACAAGCAAGAACTAAAAACAGGATTCTGCGCATAGGTACTGAGATAAGCTTTGAAGATAAGATTAAAAATCAGTTTGCAGAACAGCTGTTAAAAACTACAAAGTCAATAAGCCTTTCAATATGCTATTAGACTAAAGTCGGACACTAAATTCTGTTATTCTTCTTTATCCAAAACCGCATGGATCCAATCGTTGATGAGTGGTTTTAAATGATCTTTCTTTGCAAGCAGATCGTCCTTGCCGGAGAAAGATAAAACTGCCCGGTCGTTGGTTTTAAAAACCAACCATTTCGTCGGGTCGTCGATCAGTTTTTCGGAAGGCATTTCCTTCACTTTTGCTCCGCGATGAAAAATTAACTGGATCTGTTTTGGCGGCTGAATTTTCATGCTGATGCAGTCTGTTCCGTGAACAGAATAATTGGGTCCGTTCCATTTTATGTTTTCAGAAATTAACGAATTGGCTCTTAATATTTCATCTCTCAGAATTTCAATTTCTTCCCGCAAAGGATGTTTCAATTGATCTAAAAACAGACTTACTTCCGGGTTTTGATTCAATGATTTTGTATTCATGATCTAAGCGTGGTTCAGTTGCCAGGAAATTCCGAAACGATCTGACAGCCATGCAAATTTCTTACTGAAACCATAATCGCCGGGATGCATCAGAATTTCTCCGTTCTCAGAAAGTTTGTGGTACAACTTTTCAAATTCTTTATCGTCATCGCAATTCACAAAAATGGAAATGGACGGATTAAAGGAAAATTTATGTTCCATCGGGCTGTCAATGGCCATATATTCGATCCCGTTGAGCGTGAAATAGCCTTGCTTTATAAATCCTTCTCTACCGCCTTGTTCATCTTTTTTAAAATGATGAACACTTTTGATCTCTGAATTTTTAAAAAGCGAAGTATAAAACTTCATGGCTTCTTCGGCTTTGCCGCATTTATCGCCAACAAACATCAGGAAAGTGACTGTCTTTTGCATACAATCAAGTTAAGGAATTATATTAGATCTGCTGCGCAGAAAGTGCAGTTTTCCGCCTTTTAACAGACTTATTATCCAGCAAAGCAGCAACGCCTAAAATCGGCCCGATTGCCAG
>JBDTLL010000290.1:0-3202 GCA_039934815.1 Daejeonella sp.
TTGCGGATGATGTTTTTGAAGTTATCGAAAATAACGCAGAACTTTTAGACAGCACGCTGATCTACGATCGTGATTTTGGTTTTGATTATTTCGGTTTTAAAACTCTGGAGAAATCGTATTTATTAAAGCTGGACGGTAAAATCGCCGAAAGGCCACAACATTTATACATGCGTGTAGCTGTTGGAATTCATAAAAATGATATTGACAGCGTCATAAAAACCTATCATTTAATGAGTGAACGCTGGTTCACACATGCTACGCCAACGCTTTTCAACGCCGGAACTCCAAAACCGCAAATGTCATCATGCTTTTTGTTAACCATGAAAGATGATAGCATTGATGGAATTTATGATACACTGAAGCAGACCGCCAAAATTTCGCAAAGCGCAGGCGGAATTGGATTGAGTATTCACAACGTTCGTGCAACCGGTTCTTACATCAGCGGAACGAATGGAACCAGTAACGGAATTATCCCGATGCTGCAGGTTTTTAATGATACTGCCAGATATGTAGATCAGGGTGGAGGCAAACGTAAAGGTGCTTTCGCGATTTATTTAGAGCCATGGCATGCAGATATTTTCGCTTTCCTGGATCTGAGAAAAAATCACGGTAAGGAAGAAATGCGTGCCCGCGATTTATTTTATGCTTTATGGGTTTCAGATTTGTTTATGAAACGCGTGGAAGCAGATGGGGATTGGAGCTTATTTTGTCCGCATGAATCTCCGGGTTTGGCAGATTGCTTTGGCGATGAATTTGAAGAATTATATACCCGCTACGAGGCCGAAGGTCGTGCACGGAAAGTAGTAAAAGCGCAGGAACTTTGGTTTGCCGTTTTAGATGCTCAGGTAGAAACCGGAACGCCGTATCTGTTATATAAAGATGCCGCAAACAGCAAATCGAATCAGCAGAATTTAGGAACTATTAAAAGTTCTAATCTGTGTACCGAAATTATTGAATACACGTCTCCGGATGAAGTTGCGGTTTGTAATCTTGCTTCGTTGGCGTTGCCGCGATATATCATCAACGGAAAGTTTGATCACGAAAAATTGTATGAGGTAACTTATCAGGCTACTTTAAATCTTAACCGGATTATTGATCATAATTATTACCCGATTGTAGAAGCTAAAAATTCGAATCTGCGCCATCGTCCTATTGGTTTAGGAGTTCAGGGATTAGCAGATACATTTATTCAATTGCGTTATCCTTTTGAAAGCGAAGAAGCAAGGAGATTAAATATCGAAATTTTTGAGACTATTTACTTTGCAGCGATGACCGCTTCGAAGGATCTGGCGATAAAAGAAGGTGCTTACGAAACTTTTGCGGGATCTCCATTGTCAAAAGGAAAATTCCAATTTGATCTGTGGAATGTTCAGCCGGATAGCGGACGCTGGAACTGGGAAGATTTAAGGTTGGATGTGGTTAAACACGGCGTGCGTAACTCATTATTGGTTGCGCCAATGCCAACTGCTTCCACTTCTCAGATATTAGGAAATAACGAGTGTTTTGAACCCTATACTTCAAATATTTATACCCGTCGTGTTTTAAGCGGAGAGTTTGTAGTTGTAAATAAATTCTTGTTGCGTGATCTGGTAAATCTTGGTTTATGGAATAATGACATGAAAAACCAGATCATTTCTGCAAACGGTTCGGTTGCAGATATTCCGGAGATTCCATCAGATATTAAAGAATTATACAAAACGGTTTGGGAAATAAAAATGCGTTCGCTAATAGATATGGCCGCAGATCGTGGCGCTTATATCTGCCAGTCGCAATCTTTGAATTTGTTTGTAAGTTCTCCAAATGCGTCCAAATTAACTTCGATGCACTTTTACGCATGGAAAAAAGGCTTAAAAACAGGAATGTATTACCTGCGTACACAAGCCGCTTCTCAGGCAATAAAATTCACGGTAGAAAATCAGGCGGGTAAAAATATGGAGCCTGTTATTCCACAAGTGGATGAAGAAGTTCAGGGAATGGTTTGTTCTATGGAAGAAGGCTGTATCAGTTGCTCAGGGTAAGTTTCCGAGATTGATATTCAAGCTACGCTTTATGTAAACTTTGTTTTTGCATTTTGAGGACGGAATTTTGTTTCCGTCTTCAAAATGCAAGAGCATTTGTGAAAGTCCTAAGCTTTTACAACCTAAATATTGGGTGATAATTTTTAAATTCTCTATTTTCACAGTTTTAAAAGATTATGAAATTACTCGAAGGAAAAACCGCACTAATTACCGGAGCCTCTAAAGGTATCGGAAGGAAAATAGCAGAAAAATTTGCTGAACACGGAGCAAATGTTGCGTTTACATACTTATCATCTGTAGAAAAAGGCGAAGCTCTTGAAAAGGAGATGCAAAGTTTTGGAACTAAAGTAAAAGGTTATCGTTCTGATGCATCTAAATTTGATGAAGCGGAGAAATTAATAGCTGATATTGTTGCTGATTTTGGGACTTTGGAAATTGTTGTAAATAACGCGGGAATCACTAAGGATGGTTTGCTAATGCGTATGACCGAAGAAAATTGGGATGATGTGTTAAACGTAAACTTGAAGTCTATTTTCAACGTTACTAAAGCCGCATCCAAAGTAATGATGAAAAACCGCAAAGGCGTCTTTATTAATATGAGTTCAGTTGTTGGTGTGCAGGGAAATGCAGGCCAGGCGAATTATGCGGCGTCTAAAGCCGGAATAATTGGCTTTTCAAAATCTGTTGCTAAAGAATTAGGCTCACGCAACATTCGTACAAACGTTGTTGCTCCAGGATTTATCCGCACAGAAATGACAGAAAGTTTGGACCAAAAAGTAGTAGAAGGCTGGGCTGCTGCAATTCCGTTGAAGCGTGCCGGCGAAGCCGAGGATGTAGCCAACCTATGCGTGTTCTTAGGTTCAGATATGAGTTCGTATATTACAGGTCAGGTTATTCCGGTTGACGGAGGAATGCTTTAGATAGTAGTTAGTATTTAGATTTTAGTATTGAGAATTAATAACTTACTAATTATCGATAAAATCCAATCTTATGAGAACCAATCGATTTATAATTCCTTCCTTGATTATGGGCCTGGCGATACTTATTTCAACGATTGTGTTTTCCGGAACCTGGAGAAAAGTGAAGAGCGAAAACCAAACTATAAATGTGACCGGATCTGCAAAACAAGTAATTGTTTCAGATCTGGGCATTTTACGTGGGACTTTAAGCGGCGAAGGAGCAAC
>JBDTLL010000291.1:0-3188 GCA_039934815.1 Daejeonella sp.
TGTGAACGGTAAATTATTTAATTATCGAGTTTGGAATTAAAAATTTTTGATCGTTATGAGGAGGTTATTTTTAAATAATAAACTGATATTGCAATTAATTCTCAGAAAATATTACCCTCACACTTGTAATTGAAATTTTGTCGGAATTTATTATTTTCTCTTATCCACCGCATCAGTTTCAAAAGCAATCAAATTAAACATTTGCCGCATTCTGGATCGTACCCGGTTACCGTAAGCAGCCTCCAGTTCTGAGGCGCTCAGGTTGGTGGTTATGTGAGTTTGGATCTTGCGGTTGATCAGCAGATCATATCGGCTCAGGAGAATCTCGGCCATCACGTTGGTTTCATTGCCGAAGTATTTCATGGAGGTTTCTGTACCCAGGTCGTCGAAACAGAAGACCGAAGGTTTTTTTTGGTCAGTTCCGCAGTAGTATTTTATGGCTGTAAATCCCTGGTCCATAAACTGATGGGAAATATCCCGGCAGGAAAGCATCTGGAAACCTGAATGACTGGCCACCATGATTCGGAATAAGTTGAGCAAAGTAGTTTTGCCGCAGCCTACCGGTCCGGAAACCAAAAGCCCTTTATTAAAATCCAGATTGTATTTCGGCGCATTTGTTTTATCGCGGAAGAAATAAACCAGGAGTTTGAAGATTACTTCATAATCGGCTGGCAGGATTTTGAACAGCGGACCGTAAAGTTGTGTTCCTTTCTGATTGAGCCAGATGATCATATCGTCCAGTTGGATCTCGTATTTCTCCGGCTGATTATCTCCGGTTCCAAGCGATCTGTATTCCGTTACAGGTATGCTGCCGGAATCTTCATTTTGATCGAATGGAGAACTATCATCCAGACCCTGGAAATCATCCGTATAGTCCTGATTATAATGGTTCATTGTATTGTTTGTCGGTTGTGGCGTTGAGATGGCCTGCGGAATGATCTTTTTTATGAGTTCGTTGAGGTTTTTCATGAGGTTTAAATTTTTCTGCGTTTAACATCCAGTTGATTGCGGCAGCCTGCCAGTTTTGAATGGGATTTTGTCCCATCATCCAGCCGGTTGCCTGGTAGTGGTTGAAGAATTTTTCGGCCTCGCCGGAAGGAAATTTTTCTGAATCGAAAAAAATCAACACTTCGTCTTTTCTTGGTTTAGAAATTTGTAAAGTTTTTAAAGGTTTATTAAGACGAATCACTGGTGTATCAGTTGTTGCATCAAAAGTGGTGATACGAATGATACTCCCAACTGAAATTTTTTTGGAGGGAATATAGATCAGATATTTCCATTCGGTAAGCTGGCGCAGGCAGCGCAAATACGTATTGGATGAACCAATTTTGCTGAGCTGCATTACCTCCAGCCGGTTGACTGGAAATTCTGCCGCAAAGTGGCATTGATTCCAAAGCTGGAACAGGGCCATATACAAGCTTACATGATGGGCGGTCAGATTTTTATCATGGTAAAGCCGGGTATAGAATTCGTTTAAATGGCGGATGTAATTCATCTGGGAAGGTTTTTGCGTTCGTGCATCATTTTCAGGATTTCTTCCTCTTCATAAAAGATGACCCGTCCGATTCTGGAAAATGGAATTGTGCCGGTGCTGCGAAGCTGATGCAGAGTTCCGGCCGAGATGCGAAGGAGTTTGAGCACTTCGCGGCTTTTGAGGTATTTTTTCTGGACCGTGTTTTTGGAGGCAGGGCTTAAGGCCAGGAGCCTGCGGATTTCTACCAGAAGATCTTCTTTAAAATCATCCAGATCGTTTGAAGTAATGAGATTGATTTGCATAGGTTTATCGTTTGTGATGTTGCCGATACAAATGGAAGAAATATAAATTCACCTCACCAGTTACAGGGGTTCAGATTCGCCCTGAACCCCCATGAATATCAATGAGTTAGTTGAGTGAATTTATATAATTCAGGAATTCAATTGCCTTTGTTTTCAAGGCTTTTTTGGTCCCGGATTCCGGGTTGTTGAATTTAGCCCTCAGACTGTCGACGGAAATATTGTCTGAAAACTTGGTACGGTATATACTTGAAAAAAGACGGAAGAGATCCTGCTGATTATCAACTTTCAAATAGCCCAGGTGAAGTATGGATTTTAAGTAAAGTGCCAGCTCCGCAACCGAGAGCTTAGACATGATTTTTGTTCCCAAAACAGGTTCTCCATGTTTTGATGATTCGAGCATTTTTGCACGGATTTTTGCGGAAACTTTAGTATAGACGATCTCTTCTTCAATCCACTTTTCAAGCATAGAACTTAAATTTGGGTTATTGAGTTTATACGCAATCCCCGCTTTAACAGGAGCTTGACGCACATTTTTCAGCCAGAAATACAGGTTGTCGAGCTCGGTTCTGTTTTCGGGTGTTTCCTTTATATATTGGGTAATATAAAGGTACGCGGGGTTGCTGTTGCAATTCATGTAAATCATCAGGTTGATGATCTGGTCCGGATCGAAAAAGTAGGGTTTTTGAGAGTTTCTCTGGAACTCCAGATTCAATTTCCGGCAATAAAACAAATTGTGAAATGTTGTTTTATGAACTGAGTGAAGGAAGTCATAAAATGGCTTTAAGAAAAGGGATTTCAGTTCCGTGTTTTCAATATGGGCCATTCGGGCATTAATCTGATTATAAAACGCTTGAACCTCCAAAAAGGAGGCCGATTGAAACAAATCCGGAATGACCTGGCGTTTGTCAATATATTTCTCAAAATATTGGTGGAGATATTTTAGTAGATCCTCTAAATCTTGTGCAATTTGAGATACCATTTCAATTGCTTCCGCCAAGTCTTTAACCGGTGGATCTACTGGGACCGTAATGGAGTTTTTAAAAACCCGGAAATTGTTTAGCAGTTCAATCAGGGTCTTTTGATGAACATTCACAAAGGTTTCAAATATGCCATCGTGATAGGGCTCGAAATAAATATTTTTCAAGCGGGCCTTTAAATTGTCTACTTCTTCACGGATAGTAAAAGATACTAACCAAAGCCTGTTTTTATTCGGTCCGATGCCAATAGTAGCCCGGCAAAGGATCTCCAGTCTATGGAATAAATACATAAAGGTTTAGTTTTTAGGTAGTTTACTTTATGTAATATAATAAAAATTACTTTGTAAGAAAATTTGTTACATTATGGGAATAGATAATGGACAAAAGATTAAAGGATAATAGACAATAGAAATTAGATATGAGATTTGAGATATG
>JBDTLL010000292.1:0-3165 GCA_039934815.1 Daejeonella sp.
CCTTACATTTTCTCAGGAAAAAGCCAAAGAAGCCCCGAAATGGGACATTGAAAAACCCGTCGGCCCGGTAAAAAACATTCAATTTACTACCAATGAAGGCACCTGGATGAATCTGGATGTATCGCCAGACGGAAAAGAAATTGTTTTCGATCTTTTAGGCGATGTTTATAAAATGCCTTTTGGCGGAGGAAAAGCTACCCTTTTAGCAGGCGGAATGGCATGGGAAATTCAGCCCAGATTCAGTCCGAATGGAAAATACATTTCCTTTACCAGCGATAAAGATGGAGCAGACAACATTTGGGTGATGAATTCTGACGGTACATCAAAACATGCTGTAACCAAAGAAAATTTCAGATTACTGAACAACGCAGTTTGGACACCAGACAATCAATATATAATTGCCCGCAAACACTTTACAGGTACAAGATCTTTAGGTGCCGGAGAAATGTGGATGTACCATATTGCCGGCGGTACAGATGGCATTCAGTTAACCAAGCGAAAAAATGATCAGCAGGATGCGGGCGAACCCAATGTTTCGCCGGATGGCAAATATGTTTATTTTTCTGAAGATGTTACGCCCGGTCCATATTTTCAATACAATAAAGATCCAAACGGAGAAATTTACAATATCCGCCAGCTAAATCGGGATAACGGAGAGATTAAAACCGTTGCAGGCGGACAAGGAGGAGCTTTCCGTCCTCAAATTTCACCGGACGGAAAATATCTGGCTTTTGTAAAACGTGTTCGTTTAAAGTCTGTATTATTTTTACAGGATCAGGAAACTGGTGAAGAGTGGCCGGTTTACGATGACCTTTCTCACGACCAGCAGGAAGCATGGGCCATATTCGGTGTTTATCCCAATTTCGCCTGGACGCCGGACGCGAAAAACATTATTTTTTATGCGAAAGGTAAAATCAGAAATTTAGATGTTTTGACGCAACGCACAACAGAAATACCTTTTGAAGTAAATTCAAAACAACAAATTACCGAAGCGCTGCATTTTGAGCAACAGGTTTTTAAGGATGAGTTTACGGTTAAAATGATCCGGCAGCTAAGTACTTCGCCGGATGGCAAAAAAGTTGCATTTAATGCCGCTGGTTATATTTATATCAAGGAATTACCAAACGGAACTCCGGAAAGATTAACCAAAGGAACTGATTTTGAATTCGAGCCGGAGTTTAGTCCCGACGGAAAATCTGTGATATTTGTTAGCTGGAACGACGAAAGCAAAGGCGCAATCTGCAGAGCCGAGCTTAAAAACGGTAAAATCACCAAATTAACTTCTGATAAAGGGTATTATTACACACCCAAATTTTCCAATAAAGGAGATAAAATCGTTTATCGCAAAGGTTCCGGAAATGATGTGTTGGGATTTGCATTCGGCCTGAAAACCGGAATTTACACCATGTCAGCAAACGGAGGAAATGCAACGCTGATTTCTGATTCGGGTATTCGCCCGTCTTTTAACGCGGATGACAGCCGCATTTATTTTCAAAGTTCGGAAGGAGATAAAAAGGCATTCAAAAGCATGGATCTGAATGGTGAAGATATTCGCACTCACTATACTTCCAAATACGCAAATTCTTTTATCCCAAGTCCCGACGGGAAATGGCTGGCTTTTACTGAATTGTTTAACGTTTATATTACGCCAATGACCAAAATTGGCAATGCGCAGGATCTGTCATCAACTAATAAATCTTTGCCATTAACAAAACTGAGTCGCGATGCAGGTAATTATTTGCACTGGAGTGCAGACGGACAGCGAATCAACTGGACTTTAGGCCCTCAGTATTTTTCCAGAGAAATTAAAAATGCGTTCACTTTCGTGGATGGCGCACCGGATAAACTTCCCGCAATTGATAGTGTAGGATTAAACATCGGTTTAAAACTAAAATCGGATATCCCGGAAGGAAAAATAGCAATTACCGGCGCCCGTATTATCAGTATGAAAGGTGACGAAGTAATTGAGAACGGAACTATTGTCATCGATAAAAACAAGATCGTGGCAATCGGCACCAATGTAATCATCCCTTCTGATGCGAAGATTATTAACGCCGAAGGCAAAACTATTATGCCGGGTATTGTTGATGTTCACGGGCATTTGCATACCAGTCCGGATGGCGTTTCTCCACAGCAGGACTGGAGTTATTTTGCGAATCTGGCTTACGGAGTTACTACCTCACATGATCCGTCTGCAAATACGGAAATGGTTTTCAGCCAGTCAGAAATGCTGCGAGCAGGCCGCATGATCGGTCCGAGGGTTTACTCTACAGGTACCATTTTATACGGGGCCGATGGTGACTTTAAAGCAGTGATCAACAATTTAGATGACGCCCGCTCTGCTTTGCGCAGAATGAAAGCGGTTGGTGCTTTTTCAGTAAAATCTTATAATCAGCCTCGCCGGGAACAGCGCCAACAGATTATTCAGGCAGCCCGCGAATTAAAAATGGAAGTTGTTCCCGAAGGTGGATCAACGTTCTCACACAATATGACCATGATTTTGGACGGCCATACAGGTATTGAACACAACGTACCGGTTTTGCCACTTTATAAGGATGTAAAAACACTTTGGAACGAAAGTAAAACAGCTTACACTCCTACTTTGATAGTAAGTTATGGTTCGCAAAGCGGAGAAAACTTCTGGTATGATCGTACCAATGTTTGGGAAAATGAACGCCTTTTAACTTACACGCCACGGCAAATAATTGATGAGCGTTCCCGCAGAAGAACTACTTCAGAATTTGCAGATTACGGGCATATTGAAGTTTCTAAAGCGGTTAAGCAATTAGCAGATGGCGGAACTAAAGTAAATCTGGGTGCGCATGGTCAGCGACAAGGTTTGGGAGCACACTGGGAATTGTGGATGCTGGCGCAGGGCGGAATGTCGCCTTTGCAGGCAATTAGAAGTGCCACTGTAAACGGTGCGCAATACCTGGGAATGGGCAAAGAAATAGGATCACTTGAAGTTGGTAAATTAGCAGATTTAATTGTGATGGATGCAAATCCTTTAGACGATATCAGAAACACTGAAAAAATTAAATACGTGATGTTAAACGGCAGATTGTATGACGCCGAAAACATGAACGAAATTGGCAACTATCAAAAAACGCGTAATAAATTCTGGTGGCAGATGGGAAGATCTGAAAGTTATAGCATCCCAACAGG
>JBDTLL010000293.1:0-3155 GCA_039934815.1 Daejeonella sp.
AATTGACCTTTAACTAAACCTCAAATTCAAAACTTCATACAATTTCTCTGTAGTACCCGGTTTATCCGACCAGTTATTTTTAATCGCATAATTCTGCTGCAAAAATTTATCAGCATCATCAAAATTATCATAGCGGTTAACCAGTTCAATGGCTTCACTGTAAGCTAAGCTGTAGCCGTTAAACAAATCTTTTACAAATAACAATTTATTGTTCAGGCTGATCATACTTTTCAGATCATTACCGGCAGAATTTCTGAATTGTGTACCAACGGTTTTCTGACCGGCATTTCCGGAAAGCAGATCATTAAGGGTCTTAACCCTGGCAGGCTCCTCGGGAACTGGCGAAGCCGGAACTTTCTCAATCTTTTTTTCTTCGTCTTTTGCAGCGAAATCTGTTTTTACAAACTGTTCAGGTTCTTTAGTATAAGTGGTAAAGTTTTCAGAGCTTTTATTTTCAGGTTCTTCAACAGGTTCGGGTTTAAACTCTTCTTCAGGCTGAGTTTCCGCTTTCGGCTCTGCTTCCCTGTTTTCCATATCAGCTTTACTTTCCAGGATGAAAGGCTTTTCTTCCTCAGATAGTTCCAGCGAGCTGTCTTCTCTTAATTCAGGTATTGAAAAATCGGGCTCAATTAACAGTTGCGCTTCTTCTTCAGTTTCCAGTTCGAAAACAGGCTCATCTATTTGTTTTTCTTCTTGTCTTGAATCGGGCTTAAAATCCCAGTCAGAAAATACGGGCTCAGCAGTTTTAACCATTTCTTCCTCTTTAATTTCTTCTTTTACTTCTTCACGGGGAGTTTCCTGCTGCAGCTCAATAGCTTTTTGAGTTTCTTCCAGGCTCTTTCTTTCCTGCGGGTAGGATTCTATATTAGGCGAAGACTCATTGATCTTCTTCAGAATAGAAATATGTTCGGAAAGGAAATGCGAATTGGCGATAAAAAGTTCAAGCTCCAGATCATTCAGGTTATCCGGATTTTCGGATAAATATTGATACTGCTCAGTAATCTCAGAAATAATGGACCCTATTTTTTTAAAAATAACTTGCTTTTTCATCATAAAAATAAACGGATTTGCTTTTTAATTATTGGATATTAAATAATTTAAAAGCTGATTTTATCAGATTTCTAACGGATATAAAGATAAACACATTTATTTACTCAGACTATGCAAAAGCCAAACTACTTTGCCTTAGTTATCAGATACATTCGTTTTTTAAGCACACATTTTTGGTCAGAAATCCGGATATACCGAATTGAGAAAGCATAAATTTTACGGATTGCCTTAGCCAAAACGGAATGAAATTCTGATATTAGCCGCAATTAAAATCAGGAGAAAATCAGATTATGCTGTTTAGCGAACATAACTTTAAAAGAAGGAAAGAATTAGGCGGAAGTATTGAAGTTATCTGCGGATCTATGTTCTCCGGCAAAACAGAAGAGCTGATCCGCAGATTGCGCAGAGCACAAATTGCTAAGCTGAACGTCGAGATTTTCAAACCCAAAACAGATGTGCGTTATGATGAAACGGCAGTTGTTTCTCACGATTTAAATTCCATTCAATCTACTCCCGTAGAAAACGCGGCTTCCATATTACTGCTTGGCGCCAACACAGAAGTGGTAGGAATTGATGAAGCACAATTTTTTGATGACGAACTTCCGGAAGTTTGCAACGTCCTGGCAAATCGCGGCATTCGTGTGGTAATTGCGGGTCTGGATATGGATTTTCAGGGCAAACCCTTCGGACCAATGCCCGCCTTAATGTCAATTGCAGAACTGGTGACCAAAGTACATGCTGTTTGCGTGCAATGCGGCGCACCGGCAACGTATTCATACAGAACCGCGGCAAGCGAAACTAAAATTCTGCTCGGCGAAAAAGAAAGCTACGAACCACGTTGCCGCATTTGTTTTAACCTTTAAAACTTAACGGCCAACCAGCATTTTCAAAGTTTTGGATTTACTTCCCCATTGCATTTTGTAGAAATACACACCACTTTTCAAATCCTGAACATTTACAGGAAATTTATACGTTCCCTGATTCAAGGTATCATCGATTAATGTCTGCACCTTTTTACCAAGAACATTGTATAGAGTTAAGGTAACGGGCGCTTCCTGTGGAATGCTGAATTCGATGGTTGTAATTCCCGTACCCGGATTTGGATAATTCTGCTTCAACTCAAACGAAGTTGCGTTTGGATCTACCGGCCCAACTCCGGAAAGTAAATTATATTTTATCTGTGCCGCCGCTGCGCTGTTCTGAATATCTTTTAAATCATCTCCTGCAATATATGCAAAGGCCACTTTAGCATTGCCGTTTGCCGGGATGCTGAATGGTCCCGCTCCGATCACAAACATCACATCCAAACCGTTTTGAGAAGTTTCGCCTAAACTTTGCGCTTTAATTCCGCTGGAAAGCGTAGCAAATTTTTCTGCAATGGTAAAGCCGTTTCCGGTCTCTAAGGGATCGCCGGCAATTTGATAAGACAGCGGATAATAAGCCGGTTTATCCAGGGCGTCCAGCAATTTTACGGCCGCATAATTGGATCCGCCGTTTCTGCCAAACACATAACCCATCCGGTTGCTCGCATCGTATTTGGTCACATCATGACCGTTTGCATCTACATCCCAATCATTAAACATACCCACATACACACCACTTAAAGTAGTTGCTGTGTTGTTTTGCACAACATATTCGGCAATGGTATATTTATCATCCGGCGCAGCCGAATAAGCAAGCTGACGATGTTTTACTGAAATATTCAGCGGATTAGGACTTCCGGAATCTGTAAATTCAGAATGCGCTTCAAAAGCAGCGCTTGAATTCAGATCGCGGGTAACGCGAAGAGTTTTTACAAAATGCTCATCGCTGTTGCCCGTAGTGCTACGCGTGTTATTTGACACCCGGGACGCCGAATTTCCAATCATCAGCGAAGCTTCATATAATAAAGGATCACTCTTATAAATAAATCCCAAACCATTGGTCGCATCCGGCGAACTGTAACCTACCCGACCGTTACTGGTAATAGTGGTTGAAACCTGATTGACTTCAATATTCTGATAATCCAGGGAAACTGTAACCTCAAACAATTCAAAATCAAGGTATGAACTGTTGTTTGCGTTGTAATCCAATCGGAAAATAACCTCCTCATTGTCGGGCGTTCC
>JBDTLL010000294.1:0-3153 GCA_039934815.1 Daejeonella sp.
AAATAAATCTGCTTGATTCCGTCGGCCCTAACAGTTGGGCTCTTACTATCTCCGGGCCAGTTTTCAAAATCAACTTGATTGGTATTTAAAACTTTAATAAAACTATCTACAGAAGGAACACTAAAACACAAATGCCTGTGTTTAAACTGTTGCATATTTTCTTCGGCACCTTCTATTAAATGCAATTGACCGGCAGAGCCTAGCGTAAACCAGGTATGCTTTCCATCGTGAAACGGATCATCCATTATTTGCAAACCAATTATATTCTGATAAAAAGCGGTACTACTTTTTAAATCATGAACATAAACTGCGATATGATTTAAAACTGGTGCTTTTGTCTGAGCATTTGCTTTACTCGGAAATGCATTCATAACTATTAAGGATAATATCAATATGGAAATGTATTTCATAATTTCAATTTTAAAATAAATATACTGAAAGCGTTTTGTCAACATGCACCTCAACTTACTCAAACGAAAAATTAAAACTGTGCATATAAATCAATTATGATTTTCAGAAGAACAAAAAACATTTTGCCCTTAAATTACACAACATATTGTATTATATTGATGGAACTTGAACCAATAAAATCTCTATGACAACTAATCCTCAGTTGGATTTAGCTTTTGACTTTGTAACGCTTACAGACCGAAATATTTTCCTTACCGGAAAAGCAGGAACGGGTAAAACCACTTTTTTACATAATCTAAAAAGATCTACATCAAAGCGGATGGCTATTGTTGCGCCAACCGGTGTGGCAGCGATAAATGCGGGTGGCGTTACCATTCACTCATTTTTCCAAATGCCTTTCGGACCGTATGTTCCGGAAAATAGTTCCCCTTCAGAAAATGCTCGTTTTCAGAAAAAATTCAGTCGCGATAAAATTAACCTGATCCGGAGTTTAGATCTATTGGTAATTGATGAAATAAGTATGGTTCGGGCAGATACTTTAGATTGTATTGATGAAGTTTTACGGCGCTATAAAAACCGTAATAAACCATTCGGCGGCGTTCAGTTATTAATGATCGGCGATTTACACCAGCTTTCTCCGGTGGTTAAAGATGACGACTGGAAAATCTTAAAAGATTATTATCAGAATCTATTCTTTTTCAGCAGCACCGCTTTAAAGAAAACCCAGCCAATCAGCATTGAATTAAAACATATCTATCGCCAGTCCGATACCTTTTTCATAGACCTTTTAAATCGCGTAAGGCAAAATCAAATCGATGCGGGAACTTTGGACTTATTAAACCAAAGATACATTCCCGATTTTAAACCGGCAGAAAACGAAGGTTATATTACTTTAACAACCCATAATCATACAGCGCAAAAAATTAACGAGCTAAAACTGAAGGAAATCAATTCAAAAACTTTTACATTTTCCGCTACCGTTCTGGATGATTTTCCCGAATATTCTTATCCCACGGTTGCAGAACTGGAGTTAAAAATTGGCGCTCAGGTTATGTTTGTTAAAAATGATCCATCCCGGGAACGGTTATTTTACAACGGAAAAATTGGCGTCATCACAAAAATTGAGAACGAAATAATTTACGTTCAATGTCCCGGAGAACCTTTGGAATTGAGAGTTGAACCATTGGAATGGACCAATATCAAATACAATTTAAATAAGGAAAGCAAGGAAGTCGACGAGCAGATCATCGGCAGTTTTACGCAATATCCGTTAAAACTGGCCTGGGCAATTACTATTCACAAAAGTCAGGGTTTAACATTTGAGCGGGCGATAATAGACGCCAACGCCGCTTTCGCTCATGGTCAGGTGTATGTGGCTTTAAGCCGATGTAAAAGCTTTGAAGGAATGGTTTTGCGAAGTCAAATCTCTTTTAACAGCGTAAAAACTGATGGAACGGTTTCTGAATACACTAAAAAAGCAGAAGAGAATTCGCCCGGAGAAGAACAGTTGAAAGCATCGAAAATCAGTTTCCAGCAGTCTTTATTATATGACCTTTTCGATTTCTCGAATCTAAAAAGCAGTTTTTTTGCGCTTCAAAAAATTGTACAGGAACATTACAACACCTTAGTAGCACTTTCTTACGATGAGTTTATTAACCTGAAAGAATCTCTTGAAAAAGAAATTTATGAAGTGGCCGACACATTCAAAAAGCATTTAGATTTTCATTTACAGTCCGAAAATCTGCCGGAAAACAACAACGAACTTCAGGCAAGAATCAAGAAAGCGTGTAATTATTTTATCGGTAAAACTGATAGTTTATACAATCAGAAATTGAATGCGTTAAATTTTGAGACAGACAATAAAGTGGTTAAAACAAGTCTTGGCGAAGCATTAGAAAATTTAAGCAAAGAGATTTTTATCAAAACCGCCGGAATGAAATTATGCCTGAACGGTTTTTCTACTTTGAAATATTTACAAACAATTGCGAACGCGGAGATCGATTTTGCTTCGTCAAAAACAAAAGTTTCGGGGATTAAAACTTCTACAGTAGACACACATCCCGAGTTATATAACCGATTAAAAGCCTGGCGTGATAATCTGGCCGAAGAAAGAAACCAGCCGGTTTACATTATCCTCGCACAGAAATCGCTTCTCGAAATTGTCAAAAAACTACCCGCATCTTTGCAGGAATTAGGAACAATAAAAGGAATAGGAAAAATTAAGGTTAAACAGTTTGGAAGTCAGATCATGGGACTGATCGATGCATATTGTAAAGAAAATAATATTTCGCGAAAGCAAAGTGAAATCAGTTTAAAGCCTGAAAAAGTTAAGGCCGACACGAAAAAGGTTTCTTTTGATCTGTACAAATCAGGCAAAACCATTTCCGAAATTGCGGCAGAACGTGCTCTTACCACCGGAACAATTGAAGGTCATTTGGGACATTTTATAACAACCGGAGAAATAAATGTATTTGATCTGGTTCCCAAATTGAAAGTTGCGAAAATCATGGCATACATTGTTCAGCATCCGAAATCTACAAGCAACGAAACCAAAATTGCTTTAGGCGAAACGGTTTCCTATGGAGATTTAAAAGCGGTAATGAATCACCTGGAATATATTAATGCCGAAATTGATTAATTAATCACCAAACACTTCATCAAGATTTAATTCAAATCCTTCAAGAATATCTGACGTAATTTTTTCACTTAAAGTAAATAATTTAGAAGGTTGATATTTTCCAT
>JBDTLL010000295.1:0-3147 GCA_039934815.1 Daejeonella sp.
CCGGAGAGGGCCGGGGAGAGGTTTTTTACTCTCGATAATCCCAGTTCCAGCTGCACACCCCGTTTTGTACCCAGCAATTCATGCCATTCATCTATAACTATCACCTGCAGATTCTCAAATATTTTAGGATAGTCTTTAAGCGCCAGCATCAGGTGTAAACTTTCGGGCGTAGTTAATAATACTTCAGGCTGCTTTTTTTTTAATTCTTGTTTTTCTTTTGCAGAAGTATCCCCGGTGCGGGTACCAACTTTCCAGGGAAGACCAACATCATCAACCACGGTTTGCATCGCCTTGCGAATGTCATTAGTGAGAGCACGCAAAGGCGTGATCCACAACAATTGCAGGCCGTTATTTTTTCGGGTTTTATAATCGTCGGGATGTTTATTGATGTAATTGGCAATAAAGGGCAAAAACATGGCGAAGGTTTTTCCACTACCTGTAGGCGCATTTAACAAGCCGGATTTGCCGGACAAAAAAGCCTCTTCCATTTCTTTTTGAAATGCAAACTGTTCCCACTTCTTGGTAGAAAACCAATCTGAAATCACCTGCTGCCCTTTGGTCATTATTTAATATCGGTAGTCCATTTAAATTATATCATTTTATAAATCTCCCACTAATAAAACCTATCAAAATTTAAAACCTATCAGGTTTTTGAAACCTGATAGGTTTAATTAGCCTTGTAAAAATTCTTTCAACGTTTCCAGAGTATCTGCGTCTTCGATTTTCTTATCCTGTCGCCAGCGCAAAATCCGCGGAAAGCGCAAAGCAACACCCGATTTGTGTCTGCTCGACTGATTAATACCTTCAAAACCAATTTCAAAAACTAAATGCGGTTTTACAGTTCTTACCGGACCAAATTTTTCCAGCGTATTTCGCTTAACAAAATTGTCAACCTGCCTTATTTCTTTATCGGTTAAACCGGAATAAGCTTTGGCAAAGGGAACAAGCTTATCCTGATTCCAAACTGCGAAAGTATAATCGGTATACAAATCGGCTCTTCGTCCGTGACCTTTTTGAGCATAAATCATCACGGCATCAATTGATAAAGGATCTACTTTCCATTTCCACCAATCGCCGCGTTTGCGCCCCACAAGATATGGTGAATCTAACTTTTTTAACATAAAGCCTTCTGCATATTCCTCGCGGGAACGCTTCCTTAATTCATACAGATCTTCCCAGGTTTCAAAATTAACAATTGGTGATAGCCTAAACTGATCTTTATAATTACTGTTTGCGTGTAGAATTTGCAATTTTTCCCGGCGTTGCTGCAGAGGTAAATGGCGAATATCCTCACCCTGAAATTCTAAACAATCGTAGGCAATAAAAGCCATCGGACTTTCTTCGAGAATTTTTTTAGTCAGGTTTTTTCTGCCGATCCGGGTTTGAAGCAAAGCAAAAGGCAGGGGGCAATTATCCGAAAAACAAATCGCTTCGCCATCTAAAACCGTCCCGGAAGGTAATTCTAATAAAAACGGATGTAACTCCGGAAATTTTTCTGTGGCCAGATCTTCTCCCCGACTCCAGATAAATATTTCGCCTTCGCGATGAATGGCTTGTGCCCGAATGCCGTCCCATTTCCATTCGGCTTGCCAATTATTTGTTTCTCCCAGCGCCTGTTCCATTTCTTCAGCAGATTTAGACTGATCTGATGTATCCTGAATCGCGTAAGCGAGATAAAATGGATAAGGTCTGGATATGTCCGCAGAACCATCATCCGGATGAACTAAATCCTGGTAGTTAAATGTTGAAGGATCCCAGTTGCCCATGATCCGATGGGTTAATACGGAAGTTTCTAAACCCGAAATTTCTGCCAAAGCTTTAATGATCAGATTTTGAGAAACGCCCACCCGAAAGCTACTGGTTAGCAATTTATTGAAAACGAAACGTTCCTGCTGATCCATTGATTCCCAGGAATCAATTAACCATTCTTTCTTTTCTTCTTCTGAAAACGTACCTAGTGAATTTATTTCTGAGATCCAATCACTTAATGATTTATCCTGCGATCCTTTTCCTTTGGGCAAAAGTAGTGCAATGGTTTCGCCTAAATCGCCAACAACCTGATAGCTTTCTTCAAAAAGCCAGACTGGAATATTTGCCAACTCCATGGCCCAGGTTCTAACTAATGTAGCATTGATTTGCCTTTTAGGCTTTCTTCCGGTAAATAAAGCGAGGGTCTGAATTTTATCTTCATCAGACACATTGTTGAAGTATTCTTTCAGTATCCGAACTTTTTCGTTGGTCTTATTGGTCTCATCAAGCAAGGAAAATAAGCGGGCAAATTCTTTCATTCTAATCCGGTATCCTAATGTAAAGTTGTGTGCTAAGTATTTGTTTTAAGACTTTTCAAATTAATTTTTTTCAAATATTATTTTTATTCAGTCTAAATAAGATATACATTTGCGGGCAAAGAACAACAATGAAACATACAAATACATACCAAATCCTCGCCTTTACGTTCGCCTTTTTGGGTTTTACTGCAGTTGCTAAGTCCCAAACTATTAAGGGTACGTTAAAAGATAGTCAGGAAAATTCAATTGCTAACGCAACCATTAAAGTTGACCAGAGTACCCAAACACAAACAGACATTTCCGGGCAATTTCAGCTTAAATTGCCTAAAACAGGAACTTATAAACTGATTGCTGTCCTGCCTGATCAATCAAAAATTAAACTACCATCATTTACTATCTCTTCAGAAACTGAATTAGATCTTGGTGTTTTAACTGCGGATACTACCATTCAATTAAAGGGTGTCGAAATTTTCGGCAGTGAACGAAGTTTTTATGGCTTAAGCCGTCTGGATGAAGTGCAGGGCACTTCTATTTATGCAGGGAAGAAAAATGAAGTAATCAATCTTACCCTTACAGATGCAAATTTAGCGGTAAATAATACCCGACAAACTTTTGCCAAAGTGCCAGGTCTGCAAATATGGGAAGGCGATGGTACAGGAACTCAAATGAATATCGGTGCCAGAGGCCTCAGCCCTAACCGTTCATGGGAATTTAATACCCGTCAAAACGGAGCTGATATTTCTGCGGATCCTTTTGGTTACCCGGAAAGTTATTATACCCCTGTTTTAGAAGGTGTTCAGAAAATCGAAGTAATAAGGGGTGCGGCCTCGTTACAATACGGCCCACAGTTTGGTGGCGC
>JBDTLL010000296.1:0-3147 GCA_039934815.1 Daejeonella sp.
ATCGTTTTTAACTCATCCAGTTCTTCTTTGGAGTATAAATAGCCGGTTGGATTGTTGGGGTTGCAAATAATAATGGCCTTGGTTTTATCTGTGATCAGTTTCTCAAACTCGCTGATCGCCGGTAAGGCAAAACCATTTTCTATATGCGATAAAATTGGTTTTACAACCAGATCGCTCATGCACGCAAAACCATTATAATTGGCATAAAATGGTTCCGGAATAATGATCTCATCTCCCGGATCAAGGCAAGCTCCCATGGCAATGGTAATTGCTTCAGAACCGCCATTAGTAACAAGGATATTGTCTGCCGTTATATTGTAATTCAGTTTGTTATAATATTCTGTAAGCTTATTGCGGTACTCCGGAGTTCCTTCAGAAGCGGTATATGCCCAAACTTTAAAGTCGATATTTTTTATCGCGTTAAGCATAATTTCCGGCGTTTCTATATCCGGCTGACCGATATTCAAATGAAAAACTTTTTTACCGTCACGCTTGGCCTGCTCGGCATAAGGTGATAGTTTGCGGATAGGAGAGGCCGGCATGTGGGCACCCTTACTTGATATAGTTGGCATAGGCTGCAAAAATAAAAAACCTCTCCGTACTACAGAGAGGTTTTCAAAAATAATATTTAAGGCTTTTTAGTTGGCAGCCGTTACTTCACCTTTAATGTACAACAGTTTTATTGGTGTACGGGCGTTAGATTTAATAGTAACCGCCTTTGCAAATGAAGGCTGCACGCTTGCTGCGTTAAATGTGACAGTAATAATACCTGTTTTTCCTTTTAAAACGGGAGTATTGGTATATTTTGGAACTGTACATCCACAAGTTGATTCAACATTTGAAATTATTAAAGGCTCTTCGCCGGTATTTGTAAACTTAAAGTCAACACTTACAGGCGTTCCTTGCGGGATTTTTCCAAAATCGTGAGTCTCTTTTTCAAACTTAAATTCTGCCTTGTTATCTGTTTGCATGGCCGTAAAGGCTACAAAGCCAATAATTACGGCACATAATGTTAAAATCTTCTTCATTTTATTTTGCTTTTTTTACGATTGTAAATTACTTAATTAAGTCAAAAAGTATTCCAAATATTAAAAATTAAACGAAAGGAAGCAAGGGGAGGTTACAAATTTAATTTATAACTTAAAGCACTTGCCCGGCATAAGCACCTTAATTGTAATTTAACGCTGGGTTTTATTATTTTTGACCAATTCTATTTATATATATGTCCATAACAAACGTGAAAGAAAACATGCAGGTAGAAAATTCTGAGCTCAGCTTCGATGATTTTAAATCCATTATTATTCAGGATTATAAAATCGCGTTCGAAAGCAGACAAGCTAGTCTACTGGGCAGGAAAGAGGTTTTAACCGGTAAGGCAAAATTCGGAATTTTTGGAGACGGTAAGGAAGTGGCGCAATTGGCCATGGCAAAAGCCTTCAAAAATGGCGACTGGCGTTCGGGTTACTACCGCGATCAGACTTTTATGTTTGCTACGGGAATGTCTAACATCAGCGAATTTTTCGCACAATTATATGCGCATCCGGATGTGGAAGCAGAACCTGCATCCGCCGGACGGCAAATGAACGGGCATTATTCTACCCGTACATTAAATGCAGACGGAAGCTGGAAAAACCTAACGGAAATAAAAAACTGTTCATCAGATATTTCGCCTACCGGCGGACAAATGGCTCGTTTAGTTGGTTTGGCCTACGCTTCTAAATTGTTCAGAAATAACAATGAGCTGGATTATTTAAAGAACTTTTCGGTACAGGGAAATGAAGTTGCATTTGGAACTATTGGTAACGCTTCTACTTCTGAAGGTGTTTTCTTTGAAGCTATAAATGCAGCCGGAGTTTTACAAATTCCTATGGCAATTTCCATCTGGGATGATGCTTTTGGAATTTCCGTTCCCGCCGAATACCAAACGACCAAGCAGGATATTTCTGAAATTTTAAAAGGATTTCAGCGTGACGAGAATGGCGAAGGGTATGAAATATTTAAGGTTAAAGGCTGGGATTACCCCGGACTTTGCGAAACCTATGAAAAAGCAATACAAATTTGCCGCGAGCAACATGTTCCGGTAATGATTCACGTAGTGGAAATGACTCAACCGCAAGGGCATTCAACTTCCGGATCTCACGAAAGATATAAATCAAAAGACCGTTTAGGCTGGGAGCAGGAGTACGATTGCATCGTGCAAATGCGACAGTGGATGTTGGAGTCGGCAATTTCTAACGAAGAGGAATTAACTGAACTGGAAACTACCGCAAAAAACTACGTTCGCGATTGCCAGAAAAAAGCCTGGGCAGATTTTAATGCCAGTATAAAAAAGGAGGCTGATGCGGCTTTTAGTTTGTTGAATGCGTTTGATTCTGAGGAATTGAAAAATGTTGCTCAAACGCTAAAAGCTACAATAGATCCTTCCCGCAAGGATATTTTTACCGCTGTACGCAAAGCGATACGTTTATTAAGAACCGATAATTCTTCCGCGAAAGCTGAATTATTGAACTGGTATAAAAGCGAAACGGAACAGAATGAGGATCGTTTCAATTCTAAATTGTTCACCAATACAGAGGAAAGTCCCTTGAACGTTCCTGCCGTAGCCGCAGAATACGCGGATGATTCAAAAATGAAAGACGGTCGCGAGATTTTGAATGCGTGCTTTGACGCTCATTTTACCCGCGATCCGCGTATTGTTGCATTTGGTGAGGATGTGGGTCATATTGGTGATGTGAATCAGGGTTTTGCCGGTTTGCAGGATAAATTCGGGAAATTACGAATTACAGACACCGGCATTCGTGAAATGACTATTGTTGGTCAGGGAATTGGTTTGGCCATGCGTGGTTTAAAACCTATTGCAGAAATACAGTATCTGGATTATCTGCTTTTCGCCATCAATATTTTGAGTGACGATCTGGCAACTTTAAGTTACCGCACCAAAGCCGGACAAAAAGCGCCCTTAATTATTCGTACCCGCGGTCACCGTTTAGAAGGGATTTGGCATTCGGGTTCACCTATCGGGATGATCGTAAATTCACTACGTGGCATGCACGTTTGTGTGCCAAGAAACATGACGCAAGCGGCCGGAATGTACAATACCTTGCTTCGCGGAGATGAGCCGGCAATTGTTATCGAATGTCTGAACGG
>JBDTLL010000297.1:0-3144 GCA_039934815.1 Daejeonella sp.
GATAAAGAATGAAATTTAGATTAGACGCAACAGATAAATTTTCCAGAGCACGTGCAGGAGAAATAACAACAGATCACGGAACTATCCAAACGCCCATATTTATGCCTGTTGGAACTGCTGCAACCGTAAAAGCGGTTCATCAGCGGGAGCTAAAAGACGATATTAAAGCACAAATTATTCTTGGAAATACCTACCATTTATATTTACGTCCCGGTTTGGATACTCTTGAACGTGCCGGCGGATTACATAAGTTTAACGGCTGGGATATGCCAATATTGACAGACAGTGGTGGTTATCAGGTTTATTCTTTATCAGAAGTTCGAAAAATAAAAGAAGAAGGAGTTACATTTCGTTCGCATATAGACGGTTCTAAACATTTGTTTACACCAGAAAATGTAATGGATACGCAGCGTATTATTGGTGCCGATATTATTATGGCTTTTGATGAATGTACACCTTATCCTTGCGATTACGGTTATGCCCGTCGTTCCATTGAAATGACGCATCGCTGGCTAAAACGCTGCTGCGAACGCTTTGATAGTACCGAAGGAAAATATGGTTATTCTCAAACATTATTCCCTATTGTGCAGGGATCTGTGTACAAAGATTTGCGTAAAAGATCCGCGGAAGTTATCGCTTCTTTTGAGCGTGAAGGAAATGCAATTGGCGGCTTATCTGTAGGTGAACCTGCAGAAGAAATGTACGCCATGACCGATTTGGTATGCGAAATTTTGCCTCTGGAAAAACCCCGATATTTAATGGGAGTAGGTACACCTATAAATATTCTTGAGAATATTGCTTTGGGAATTGATATGTTCGATTGCGTTATGCCTACCAGAAACGCCAGAAACGGAATGCTTTTCACTAAAAACGGCTTTATTAATATTCGGAATGAAAAGTGGAAAAATGATTTCTCTGCCCTGGAAGAGGACAGTGAACTTTTCGCTGATAAGAATTATTCTAAAGCTTATCTTCGTCATTTAGTGCATTCTAAAGAAATACTTGGATCGCAGATTGCAACTTTACATAACCTGCATTTTTATCTATGGCTGGTAAAGGAAGCTCGTGAAAAAATTATTTCCGGAGACTTTTATGACTGGAAAAACAAAATGGTAAAGCAATTAGCACAACGACTTTAGAAGAATGATCAAAATCATCGATTGGTATATTATAAAGAAATATCTGGGGACGTTTATTTTTACGCTCGGCATATTTACTATTATAATTGTAGTTTTTGATGTATCAGAAAAATTGGATGATTTTTTAAAGCATGAGGCTCCTCTCCATAAAATTATTTTTCAGTATTACGCGGGTTTCATTCCTTTCTATCTCAATTTTTTATCTCCACTTATCAACTTTATCGCTGTAATTCTTTTTACAGCAAAAATGGCTGATCAAACAGAGATTGTTCCGATTTTAAGTGGAGGGGTAAGTTTTAAACGATTTTTATTCCCTTATTTAATAGCTTCATCCGTTGTTTTTCTGGTTACTCTCATCTTTAACCTTTTTATCATTCCGGAAACCAACCGTCTGAAAGTTAATTTTGAGAACGTATATATTAATCCAAAAGCTGACAATTCTAAAATGTTTACCCACATGCAGATTGACAGTAATAGTTATGTATATATAGAGAATTTTGATAATTCACTCAAAATTGGTTACAAGTTTCGTCTGGATAAATTCAGCGGAGATCAGTTAAAAGAAAAGCTGGTGGCCGATAGAATTGCCTGGGATTCTGTAAAAAGAAAATGGAAAATCGACAATTATTCTATACGAACAATTGATGGTTTGAAAGAAAACATGACCTACGGAAACAGCAAAGATACCACGCTGGACATCCGCCCCAAAGACTTTGAGATATACGATAATATTTATGAAGCGATGAATATGCGTGAATTAAATGAACGTATAAACAAGGAAGAAACCCGCGGAACAGGAATCATTGTAAATCTGAAATTAGAGAAATATAAGCGTTTTGTCTATCCGCTTTCTGCGTTCGTTTTAACTCTGATGGGAGTTTCATTAGCATCCCGTAAGGTTAGAGGTGGCATAGGTTTGCCTTTAGGAATAGGGATTTTTCTAAGTTTCGCCTACATACTCTTTATTCAATTTTCAACAATGTTTGCTTTGAAAGGCGGATTGCCTCCTTTAATTGCCGTCATAATTCCCAATTTAATATTTGGGATTATTGGAATATATCTATTAATTAAGGCTCCAAAATAGCAATTCAATGCCACAAAAATTATCCTCGAACCTGGCCTTAAACAGAAATCTGGTCATTTTACATAGTACAGTTTTGGTTTGGGGATTCACCGGAATACTGGGAGCACTGATTTCTATTTCGGCAACAAGTCTGGTTTGGTACCGGGTTTTAATTGCGTTTATAACTCTTTTTATATATTTTAAATTCAGCAAAACGAGCTTTAAAGTAAGCCGCGAAACGTTCATTAAATTGTTTTTAACAGGTGGAATTGTGGGCGCTCACTGGATATTATTTTTCGAGTCTATCAAGTCTTCAACCGTTTCTGTGGCTTTAGTTTGCCTTTCTTCCCTCACTCTTTTTACCGCGATTTTAGAGCCGATTTTAAAGAAGCAAAAGATCTCAAAATTAGAGATTGCCACAGGACTGCTTATAATAGCCGGCATTTACATGATCTTTAAATTTGAATCAAAGTATACTTATGGTATTATTTGCGGCCTTACAAGCGCTCTATTTGCCAGCCTTTTTTCAATCATCAATTCAAAACAGATAAAAAATCGGCCCGCACCGGTAATTAGCTTCTATGAATTGATAGGAGCCTGGGTATGGATTTCAATATTTATTCTCTTTACAGGAGGCTTTAAAAGCGAGATGAAACTAAGTTTTCCTGACCTCGGTTACCTGCTTATTCTGGGGACAATTTGCACCTCTATCGCTTATGTTGCCGGGGTAGAAGTTATGAAAGAATTGTCGGCATTCCGGGTAGCTCTAATCACAAATCTGGAACCGGTTTACGGAATCATTTTAGCTTTCCTTTTCTTTGGGAAAAAAGAACAAATGACCAGCGGATTTTACCTCGGAGCAGTGATTGTCATGACGGCTATTTTTCTATATCCCTTTATAAAAAATAAGATTCAAAAGAAGCGTCTTGCCAAGCATTCTCC
>JBDTLL010000298.1:0-3120 GCA_039934815.1 Daejeonella sp.
GATAGTATCATTCTCAAACCCAATTATTCTCTTAATAATCAGTTTGCTTTTGTACGAAAAGAAATTACAAAGGTTCTGTTAAATGAAATTTTTTTAACTTAAAAGGTATATTTAAATCACTCGATTCTAAAGACTTATATTATTATAACAAAAAAAAAGGTCTTCCTGTTAAGAAAGACCTTTTACTATTTTATTGAAATTTTATTAGTAGGACCACAAATCATGTTCCCGATCCATTAGTTCTTTTTTGACTCTTTCAGATTCCATTAATTTATCGATTCCCTGAGCGTAGTCTTTAATTCTTAAATCTTCCGGATTAGATTCTTTCACAATATAACTCGCAAAAAGTCTCTTCATAAACACATCATCATAACTTAAACCGGTTGCATCATTACGGCGGTTAACAACTTCTTTTGTTACCAATAATTGGCGGGCTTCCGGGAAATATATCCAAAATGCCGGCTGATCGTCAAATGACTGACCCGCAGCTTTAATTTTGATCATTGGCGCAATACCAATAATACGAGGCTCAAATACAGATCTTTGCTTATCAAAAATCCAGTCTTCTTTAATTCTGAATTTAACAATGCTATCCGGATTAAATTCTCCAGGCTTTACTTCTGTACCTGTCTGGTTTCCTTCATTATCAAAAATAGGAACCAATACACTATCGGCAAATTTAGCCATTGCCTCTTCAGGCTTTAGTATGGTAGAAAACTCATCTCCATTAACATCATCTTTGGTAGATGTAGCATCATATGCAGTTAATTCGCCGGCCATAACCGCTTCTGTCAACATATCAATTAAACGTCCTTTTGGCGAAGCAAATATCTGATTCATCTTATCTCTAAGATCAATTTCTCTCCACACACGTTTGCTAAACATTACATCAGACTCACGCAAATTTGCGTAAGGAGTAACCTTAGCGCTTAAAATGTTGGTCTTTTTATAATATCCGTCAACCGGCCTGTCTGCAGGAGTTGGCTTGGTGCTATTATTTAAATTAGGAGTCTGGGCAAACGCAACCGCGTTTGCAACTAAAAAAACCAGAGTTAACAAATTTCTTTTCATCTTCGAATTAATTTGCTGTTAATACAATTCCGTCTAGTTGTCTCTGTGTTCCATCCGGACCTACAGCTACAATATTATCAAATATAACTCTTGTACCAGGAGAAACCCCGGCCATTGCAGCTCTCATTTGCGAACTTAACGTATTTCCAGTTGTTTGCAACATAACAACGTCAGCACGTGGTTTAGCAATTACCAGATTAAAACGTGTTACATTAAATTTTGCATCAAAATCAAAGTTTTCCAATATCGCGAAAACGGCATTTTGAGACTTTATAATTACTGAGCTTAAGTTTCCTCCCGTTTTTCCAGCAAATTTTGCTTTTGGATCCGGAATACGTTTTACTCTAAAATCACTTGTACCAATATTTTGAACTTTTCCGTTTATTTCTGCAGAAACGTTCACTTTTGCTACGCCTGCAGAACTTACTCTAACAGTATATTTTCCATTAGCTCCTGATATACTTCCTCCGCTCATGCTTACACGCAGATTTTCTTTTGGAATACCTGGCGCTGATACAGAAACCGGATTTGGAACACCAATATAAAACACATTCATTTTATCGGGAGACACAACCGCCGAAGGTCGAGAAACCTGATATTTTTGTTCAGCTGTTTTGTACTCTTTAAAAGTACCATCTGTTTGTCTTACTCTTACGGTACCAACCCATGAGAAAACTCCTTCACTGGATGTATTAACCGAATAAACTCCCTTACCATCTCTAACCTGTAACGTAGAACCACCTACAGTAATTGCAGGATTAGCCCGGGAATCATAAGCAGTTAAAAATACTTCTGCAGTGTATGGTTGTCCGGCAATAACATACGATGTTGGCGCTACAGCAACGGCTGCAAACTTATCCAGGTTTACTATCGCCTGATCCATTTTACCAAAAATCTTTTTAACAACATCCGATTCTGCATTTTTAGCATCGGCCTGTATTTTTGTTAAAATTGTCATGGCAGCAGTTAGCGGTGTTCCTTCACCAAAATTAACCTCTTCCCATAATCTTTTTCCTTCTACTGCTTTCGCAGGATCTTTCGCCTCTAACGAAAAAGTTAAGCTTGAGCGATCTTTAGGATCAATCAAAGCGATCAGCTTTTCGCGAGTCTGATTTATTTTATTCTTTAATTTTTCACCTTCTTTTTTGTTGATCATTATTCCGGTAGCGATATCCAGATTTGAACGTTCAACTAAATCGCCTGTTTCCTTATCGTAACCATTACCTTCTACAATAAACCGTTGTTTTAACTTCTCAACATAATTAGTCAAATCATTTGCAATTGCACGAGCTTTTACCGCATCGGCATAAATTGGCTTTGCTCTTAGCGGCTCTTCTTTAAGTTTTGTTTGCTCAAATGCAGTAAACAATTGATTAACACTGTTATTTACATTTGATTTTGATGTAGATAAACTATCATTTAAATTCTTAAATGCATTTAATATAGTATCCGACACATTTAACGCAAGCATAGCTAACAATACCAAATACATGATATTGATCATCTTCTGCCTGGTTGATTCTTTACCTCCGGCCATTTCTTATTTCCAGTTTTAGAGTGAAATTATTAATTGAAAGATTAAACTCTTGGCTGATTCATAGCTGAAAGCATATTACCATATATTGCATTTAAGGATGAAAGATTTTTGGCTAATCTGCCCACTTCGTCTTTAAACATTTTCGAATCTTCCATAGACTCGCTAAAGTTTTGCATAGTAACAGAAAGATTCTGGTAGAACTTATTCATTGATTTTAAATGCGCACTAGAATCTTGTAATTCTAACTCATACACCGCATTTAAAGCCGATAGATTCTTAGCAAGTCCGTTAACTTGTTCGTGATAAGCTTTAGAATCAATATTTGTATCTGCCATCTCTGCAAGAGACCCGGTTGCTTTATCAAAAGCTAAACCTAAGTCGTCAAACTTTTGTGATGCTGTTTTAATTTTACCGGTAAAGTCTGAAGTAGCGGTAGAAGCATCTGCAACGTTAGAAATTGTAGAAACCTTGTCGCCAAAGGTCCGCAATCCTAAACCTAAACTTTCAATTAA
>JBDTLL010000299.1:0-3113 GCA_039934815.1 Daejeonella sp.
GGTTAATTTAACTCCTAAAGACAGTGTTTTACAATCAATAAGTCAAACGAAAGAGATTTTAAAAAATGCTGAAGATGAAACTTCGAGGCTGAATTTGAATAATTCTGTTCCAGTTTTTGGGATCAGTTCCGACGAATTTAAAAATTCGGTTTCAGTTCTTAATAACTCTGATGTTCAACCCCGGGATGGCTGGGATAATTATAGCTCCTATATCCGCGAAAGCGTAATGAATCTTAAAGCTGCAAATTCTTTAGTTGGAATTGTGGAACTGAATTTTACAGTTAATAAAAATGGAAGGCCGGAAAACTTTAAAAAAATAAGTGGCTTGACTGAAAATTTTAACAATGCTGTCGCGATTATTAAAAATGGTCCCCTTTGGAAATCCGTTCCCGGTAAGTCGAATCTGGTAATTTTGGGCGTAAATTTTGGTAATAAGTAAGTAGAATTCCGCTTTTTCTGAAATTTTAATAATACTTTAGGTTTGAATAATGCGTTCAGCCCAATTGAGGTATCTGTTTACTAAAACACAATTTATATTATGAAGAGATTATTATATGTTTTGCCACTGCTTGTTTTGTTTTCCTGCCAAAATAATAATAGCGGTAAATCAGGGGTTATTGATGAGCTGGCACCAAAAACAACAGATGCGCAATCATTCTCACAACCCGATAAAGCTGTTGTAAAACATTTGGATCTGGATATAAAAGTTGATTTTAATACGCAAATTATTACCGGAGTTGCCAGCTGGCAAATAGAAAACCCGGGCAAAACCGAAGAAATAATTTTTGATACCCGTGATCTTAAAATCCAAAAAGTAACGCTTGATACAGGCCAGGAAACTACATTTTCTATCGGCGAAAGCGTAAAATTTATGGGACAGCCGCTAAAAGTTAAGATTGACAGTAAAACCCAAAAAGTAAATATTTACTACACAACTTCTAAAGATGCGGCAGCTGTTCAATGGTTAAATCCGCAGCAAACAGCCGGAAAGAAATTTCCGTTCATGTTTACTCAGTCTGAAGCAATTCTGGCCCGTACATGGATTCCAACGCAGGATAGTCCGGGAATTCGTTTCACGTATAACGCAAAGGTTACCGTTCCATCTAATTTATTAGCGGTAATGAGCGCAGAAAATCCGCAAGCAAAAAATGAAACCGGAGTTTATACTTTTAAGCAGCCGCATGCCATTCCTTCTTATTTATTGGCTTTAGCTGTTGGCGATATTGAATTTAAAGCGGTTGATGAACGAACAGGCGTCTATGCTGAACCTGTAACCCTGCAAAAAGCAGTTTATGAATTTGCCGATATGGGCAAAATGGTAACAGCGGCAGAGAATTTATATGGACCGTACAAATGGGGCCGATATGATGTTTTGGTATTGCCTCCAAGTTTCCCTTTCGGGGGAATGGAAAACCCGATGTTGACATTTGCTACGCCAACAGTAATTGCCGGCGACCGTTCTTTGGTTAGTTTAATTGCGCATGAACTGGCGCATAGCTGGAGTGGAAATTTGGTAACCAATGCTACATGGAATGATTTCTGGCTAAACGAAGGCTTTACCGTTTATTTTGAACGCAGAATTGTTGAAGCCGTTTATGGTAAAGACGAAGCCAGAATGCAGGAAGTTTTAGGTTTCCAGGATTTGAATGCTACCATAACTGATTTTGGAAAAGATAGTCCGGATACACGGTTAAAAGCAAATTTTGATGGCCGCGATCCGGATGATGGCGTATCTGACATTGCTTATGAAAAAGGTTATTCTTTCTTAAGATCTATCGAAGAGAAAGTTGGTCGCCCGCGTTTAGATGCGTTTTTGAAGAATTACTTTAATTCCCATGCTTTCACTTCTGTTAGCACAGAAGATTTTCTGGCTGATTTGAATAAAAACCTGATTAAAGACGATCAGGCCCTAAAAGATAGTTTGCGTATTGACGAATGGGTTTACAAACCAGGTTTGCCTTCAAACGCTTTGAAAGTGAAGTCTGAGAGTTTTATAGCAGTTGATAGCCTGATCACCACCTGGGAAAAAACGGGTAAAGCAGCAGATTTAAAACCTAAAACACAGTCGACTAATGTAATGCTGTATTTGATCCGCCATTTACCAGATTCGGTTACAAAAGAGCAAATGGCAGATATTGATAAGCAGTTTAAGTTTACACAATCCGGTAATTCTGAAATTCAGGCAGCATGGTACACACTGGCAATTCGTAAACAATATACTCCGGCTTATCCGGCAGTTGAAAAATTCCTGACGGAAGTCGGTCGACGCAAATTTTTAACGCCGCTTTATAAAGAAATGATTAAAACTCCGGAAGGAAAAGAATGGGCTAAAAAGGTTTATGCCAAAGCTCGTCCAAATTACCATTCGGTAGCTTACCACAGTATTGATGATTTGCTAAAATGAAAATAGCGGGAATATTTTTATTTCTGGCTTCAATATTCTCTGCGTGCTCAAAACCCAATGCGGATAGTATTGTCAATAAAAGTATTGCCTATCATCAGATGGATAAGCTGAAGAATTCAACTTTGGAATTTACTTTTAGAAATTTTAGAGTTAAAGCCATGCAAAAAGATGGCAGATATAAATACGAGCGTTTATTTACAGATTCCACAGGGAAGGTTCACGATATATTAACAAATTCGGAATTTAAAAGACTGGTAAATGATCAGCAAGTCAAACTGGACACCGCTTCAGAAGCTAAATACTCCAGATCTATAAACTCATTAGTTTACTTTACTTTTTTGCCGCTTAAGCTGAATGACGAAGCGGTGCAAAAGAAGTATTTGGGCGAGACGAAAATTAAAGGGAAAGATTATTATAAAATTGAAGTGAGCTTTCGCAAAGAAGGCGGAGGCAAAGATTTTGAAGACGTTTATTATTACTGGTTTGATACTCAGGATTACAGTATGGATTATCTCGCTTACAGCGCCGGTGGTAATCGTATGCGGGAAGTGCTAAAGCAGGATACTGTAAGCGGAATAATTTTTCAGGATTATATCAATTATCAATCTCCACTGGGAGATTCTATTACTCCCGTGATAAAATATGACAGCCTGTTAAACGCCGGTAAACTCAGAGAGCTTTCCAGAATTGAGATGACGGATATTGTGGT
>JBDTLL010000300.1:0-3112 GCA_039934815.1 Daejeonella sp.
GTCATTGGAATTGCCCTGATTCAGTTTTTGTACCGTTACGCCAATAACATATTCAGACCAAACGTAGAAACTGCTAACCAAAATATTCGCATACAATTTGGCAGTTCTCTTACCGTTGCTTTAGAACTTTTGCTTGGCGCCGATATCCTGGCAACTGCTATTGCGCCAACCTGGGATGATATTGGCAAACTGGCCGCCATTGCGGTTTTAAGAACAGCTTTAAACTTCTTTTTAGAACGAGAACTCAGAACCTCAGGTCTGGAAAGAAAGCCCATCGCCAAAAAAACCTGACCATTATCCTTCTTTTTGCTCCGATAACAATTTCCCTTCTATCCGATTTAATATCTCGAGTTGATTCGTTTGACTTTCAAATAGAACCTTAATTTGTTCTTCTATAAGCAAGTCAATTTTTTGATGTAAACTTCTAACTTCCAATTCCGCCTTAAGATTTATCAAATAATCGTTTTCACTTCTTTTTCTGTCTTTTTCTTCCTTGCGGTTTTGACTCATCATTATTATTGGAGCTTGTAAAGCTGCAATAGCCGACAACACTAAATTCATAAGTATGAAAGGATACGGATCAAATTTCTCTTTACCGGGTGAAAGCGTGTTGTATAAAATCCAAATAGTTAATACTACAGAAAATGCAATAATGAATTTCCAGCTACCTCCAAAGGTGGCAACCTTGTCTGAAACACTGTCCCCCCTGCTAATAACTTCCATCGGTTGATGAAGAAGATTGTCAACCATTAGCTTTTCTTCTGCAATAGTTTGCTGAACAATTTTTTGAAGTTTACGTAATTGTTGATCCTCAGATTTAAGGATATACTCTGTATCTAAATTCATATTATAAAAATTTTATTTATGATGTTCAGGATAATGAACACCACACTAATAAGTAAAAGAATGTCGACAGAAAGTCGACTGTTTGAACTCCTTGAAACGAAAAATTCACTATAGAATTAAACAAAAAAACTCCGCTTTTTGAGCAGAGTTTTAATGGTTGTCTGTTTATTGCTGTCCTTGCGGAACTTTGCCGGAAAACTGGTGCATAAAAGCAACTTTACCATCCTTGTTCAACTTCCATATTTCGTGAAGGGCGGTTGTTGTTTTTTTGCCATCTTTATCTGTATCCTCTTCTTCCCCCCAAACAGCAACCCAGTTCTCATTCATATCCAAACTTTTTAAGCTCATAAAAGCATGAACTGTACTTTTGGCGCTACCCATACCAGCCCGCTGATCCTTCGCCATAGCCATGGCCTTTTCCTTGCCTTTCACCATATCTCCGCTTGGGAAAATCATGGTAACGGTGTCGGCAAACATACTTGCATGTCTGTCAACCATGTTATCATCCCAATCTTTCCAGATATCAAGAATTAGTTTGGAATGAGCCGGATCGCCCATGGCAAATTTAGACGAATAGGTTGCCATATAAGGCATATCAGACATTGAATGATCCATTTTCATCTTGTCTTTATCCTTATCCATTTTTGGATTTTGAGCCTGTACAGCGTTTGAATAAAACATCATGCAGAGCATGAAACAGGCCGGCAAAAGAAATTTAATTTGATTTTTCATGAGATTATATTTATTAACGATTTGATTTATTCAACTCTATTTTAAATCTTTGATTCTCATTACGTTAATACCTAATTTAATAAAAATATTGCGCTTTTGACTAATTAATATCTTCGTTTTAATTACCTGAAATTTTTGTCTTTTTATAAAGATTATAGGTTCGCCTAAAGAAATTTAATTCCTCGAATTGGAGCTGTTTAAATAATTTAATTTAACTTATACCGGATGAAGAGACTTGCATTGCACTGGCAAATACTCCTGGGAATTGTGGCCGGTATTTTGGCCGGAATCATTGCTATTCAATTTTCCGGCGGTTCAAATTTTATCATTAACTGGATAAAACCTTTCGGAACCATTTTCATAAATCTGCTGAAACTCATTGCTATCCCATTAATCATCACTTCCCTGATTAAAGGCATTTCTGATATGAAAGATATTTCCCAGTTATCTAAAATGGGAGGCCGAACTTTCGGATGGTATATTTTCACCACTTTATGTGCCGTAACAATTGGTTTAACTTGCGTAAACCTGATAAATCCCGGCAGGTTTGTTAGCGCTCAAACACAACAAGAATTAAGCGCAAGCTTTAGCGCAGATGCGGGCAGCAAAATTGAGCTGGCCGACGAAACCAAAGAACGAGGTCCGTTACAAGCTTTGGTAGATGTGGTTCCCGAAAATTTTTTCAATGCCATGTCGTCCAACGGAAATATGCTGCAGGTAATATTTTTTGTCATCCTTTTCGGGATTGGAATTGTGATGGTAAAAGAAGAATATTCAGATCCGCTGAAAGCCTTTTTTACAGGCGCCAATGAAGTTATTCTAAAAATCATTGATCTGATTATGCTTGCTGCGCCATATGGTGTATTTGCATTGCTCGCTGCCTTGGTTGCAGAATCGCCCTCAGCAGATATTTTCATTGCATTGGGCGCTTACGCTCTTACTGTTTTGCTGGGCCTTGCAATTTTGATTTTGATTTTTTACCCTGCTTTGATTCGCATTTTTACAGGAATGGGACCGGTAAAATTCCTTCGCGGGATAGCACCTGCACAACTGGTTGCATTTTCAACAAGTTCCAGTGCGGCTACTTTACCCGTAACTATGGAACGAGTTGAAGAGCATTTGGGCGTAAAAAAGGAAGTCAGCAGTTTTGTTTTGCCAATTGGCGCAACGGTAAATATGGATGGAACCTGCTTATATCAGGCAGTTGCTGCAGTATTTATTAGTCAGGCTTTAGGTTATGAGTTAACATTGGGAAATCAGTTAAGTATTGTTTTTACGGCCACTTTGGCTTCTATCGGAACAGCAGCGGTTCCCGGCGCCGGCATTTTAATGCTGGTAATTGTTTTAGAATCAATAGGCGTTAATCCTGCCGGGATAGCGTTGATTTTTGCGATAGACCGACCTTTGGATATGTGCCGAACTATAGCAAACATAACCAGCGACGCCACAGTTTCTATGCTTGTCGCCAGTTCCGTTGATAAACTTGGCCCGCCGGAACCCAAAAACTGGAATGATGATTATCCGAAAGATAAAA
>JBDTLL010000301.1:0-3108 GCA_039934815.1 Daejeonella sp.
GGATTAGCATAACCCATTAGTAAAACCGGAATTGAAACACGTTTACGCAGATCTTTCAATTGTTCAAAAAGAACTTTCAAATTCATGCCGTTTTGTAAGGCAACCTGCGAGCTGTTCTGAATTACAGGACCGTCGGCAAGCGGATCTGAATATGGGAAACCAATTTCTATAAAATCGGCTCCGCCTTTTTCAAGTGCTTCGGCAATATCTAATGTACTTTCCAGTTTGGGATATCCGGCTGTAAAATATATGGACAGTATCGGGCTTTTCTTTGTGCTGAAAAGATGATTTAAACGATTCATTTATAAAATTATATTAGTGATGAGAATTTAAGTTAGTTGGAGGATTTTGAAATTTAATAATAGCCAAAATTTACAAATCAAAGTACTTCATGTACGTATCCAGATCTTTATCTCCACGACCGGAGAGGCAAATAACAACCGTTTCATCACCCTTAAATTTCATTTTTTCAAGATAAGCAAACGCATGTGCAGATTCAATGGCCGGAATTATACCTTCCAGTTGGGCGCATTCTAATCCCGCCTGCATGGCTTCATCATCAGTAATGCTAACATATTGTGCACGATTAATTTTAAACAAATGTGCATGCTGAGGGCCAATTCCCGGATAATCTAAACCTGCTGAAATGGAATAGGGTTCCACAACCTGTCCGTCATCAGTTTGCATAAGAATAGACCTGCTTCCGTGCAAAATACCTTCTTTACCAAGTAAGGTTGTTGCAGCAGATTCTCCGCTTGTAACACCTTTTCCGGCAGCTTCAACAGCAATCAATTTCACTTTTTCATCGTCCAGAAAATGGTAAAACATTCCCATTGCATTACTTCCGCCACCCACGCAAGCCAAAACATAATCCGGAGATTCAGAACCTGTTTTTTCTTTTAGCTGCCATTTAGTTTCTTCAGAAATTATGGATTGAAAACGAGCCACCATATCCGGGTACGGATGCGGACCCACCACAGAACCAATAATATAATGTGTGTCTTCGGGATTATTGATCCAGTCACGCATGGCTTCATTTGTAGCATCTTTAAGAGTTTTACTGCCCGATGTAGCCGGAATAACTGTCGCTCCCATCATTTTCATGCGGGCAACATTTGGCGCCTGACGCTCGATGTCAATTTCGCCCATGTAAACAATGCACTCCAAACCTTTTAACGCACAAACAGTTGCCGTGGCAACACCATGTTGTCCGGCTCCGGTCTCTGCAATAATTCGCTTTTTACCCAACCTTTCGGCCAATAAAATTTGTCCAACCGTATTGTTGATCTTATGCGCGCCGGTATGATTCAGATCTTCCCTTTTCAGATAAATAGTAGTGCCGTATTTTTCTGACAGTCGCTGAGCCAAAAATAGCGGTGAAGGACGGCCAACATAATCTTTTAGCAATTGCTGAAACTCTTCCTGAAATTTTTGCTCATGCATAATTTTCAGGTATTCCTGTCTTAAATGTTCAATATTTGGATACAACATTTCCGGAATGTATGCACCCCCAAAATCGCCATAATAACCTTTTTCGTTTACCTGATAACTCATATTGCCTCCTGCCCCGTTTGGGAGCGTATTTTTTTAAATGTTAAACGTAGTTTTTCTATATCTTTCAAACCCGGACTTATTTCAAACCGGCTGTTTAAATCCACCGCATATAATCGCTTGTCGCGGATCTTTAACACTTCATCAATGTTATCCGGACTAATTCCACCACTCAGGAAATAAGGTTTATCAAAAGGAAATTTTTCCAAAATATTCCAGTTAAAAGTCAAACCCGAACCGCCATGATCACTGGTTTTGGTATCGAACAAAAAATAATCAACACAGTCTAAATAATCTCCCGTGCTTTGGAAATCAAATTTCTCATCCACACCAAATGCTTTAATTATTTCTGTTTGTGGAGATTCCGCTTTAAGCGAGTTGCAAAATTCGGGGTTTTCATTTCCATGCAATTGAACAGCTTTTAATTCAAACTCTTTGATTTTTTGCAGAATATTTTTTTGATTTTCATCTACGAAAACACCGGTAAGCTTGCATTCTTTTTTCAGTTGGTGAAGAACTCCCGTAAGGTTATTATTAGCCACAAACCGGTTGGATTTGGCATAAAAGATCAAACCAACATAATCCGGTTCAAGCTGAGCCAGAGAACGAAGATTTAACGCTTCACGCATTCCACAAACCTTTATTTTCATTTGAAAATTTATTAGGAAAGTAATTTATTGAAACTCTCCAATGCTTTTTTACTTAACAGAGATTCTTCAGCTTTGTAAAAACAATCTGCAAAGCTTGCATCCGGTTCGATCGTTTGAATCGCAACAGCAGCATTACTTAAAACAACATTATTTTGTTCTAAAGTTCCGGTTCCGTTTAAAACAGACCTGAAAATTTTTGCTGATTCTTCCACTGTACTTCCTCCTGCAATTGCCCTGGCATCAATTTTTTCAAAACCTAAGTTATGAATTGATGTAGTTCGCTCGCCACTGTTACTATAAGTTTTAAAATCACATGTCAATGAAATTTCATCATAGCCTTCAAGAGCATGTAAAATAGTGTAATTGATCTCAGATTTCTGGTACAGATAAGCATATAATCGGGCCAGTTCCAGACTGTAAACACCAACCATTTGGTATTTCGGCCTTGCCGGATTTACCATTGGCCCCAACATATTAAAAAATGTTTTTACTCCCAGTTCTCGTCTTATGGGTGCCACGGTTTTCATTGCCGGGTGAAAAAGCGGTGCATGTAAAAAACAAATGCCTGCATTTTCTAAACTTTTCTCTAAAGCATCCGAATCTGAGGTAAATTTATAACCCAAAAATTCCATCACATTTGAAGAACCACAACCCGACGAAACTCCGTAATTTCCATGTTTGGCAACTTTATAACCTGAACCTGCAACCACAAATGACGCTAAGGTTGATATATTGAAAGTATCTTTACCATCACCGCCAGTTCCGCACAAATCAATAACTTCATAGCCGTTAAAGTTAAGCGGCAAACATAATTCAAGCATGGCATCTCTAAAACCTTCCAGCTCCTCTACGGTAATATTTCGCATGCAATAAACAGACATAAAAGCCGCCATTTGCGAAACATTAA